>CAJJVE010000102.1:0-6274 GCA_905196265.1 uncultured Collinsella sp.
TTGGCGTCGGTACCGGAGACCTCGGTCGGGGTAGTCGGGACCATGGTGGTCTCGGAGCCCTTGACCTGGACGCCCTGCTCCTCGAGCGCCTTGGAGACAGCCATGACGTCGTTAGCAGCGGTCCAGACGATCCACTCCTCGCCGGCGTCCTCGTAGTCCTCGCCACCGGCCTCGGCGATGGCCATCATGAACTCATCCTCGTCACCGGCAGGACCGTTGGCGATCATGGTCTCCTTCTTGGCGTTCTCGTCCAGGATCTCCTTGGCGACGACGATCTGGCCCTTGCGCTCAAACTGGAAGGCGACGGAGCCCGAGGTGCCCAGGTTACCACCAGCGTGGGAGAAGGCGGAACGGACATCAGCGGCGGTGCGGTTGCGGTTGTCGGTCAGGCAGTCAACGTAGACGGCGACACCGGCGGGACCGTAGCCCTCGTACACGATGTTCTCGTAGACGGCGGCATCGGCACCCGAACCGAAGGCCTTGTCGATAGCGGACTTGATCTTGTCCTTGGGCATGGACTGAGCCTTGGCCTTAGCAACGGCAGCGGCGAGGCTGGCGTTGTTCTCGGGCAGCGGGTCGCCGCCGAGACGGGCAGCAACGGTGATGTTGCGGCTCAGCTTGGAGAAGAGGGCGGAACGCTTGGCGTCCTGCGCGCCCTTACGATGCTTGGTTGTGGCCCACTTAGAGTGTCCGGACATACGTGTCTCCTATCGGTTTCGACCTAAAGCCCAGCGCAGATGCTCGGGCAATATAAACAAACGTCGTTATGATATACCTACTGGCCTGCGAGATAAACCCCAAAATGAAGGCGTCGTGATGATACAGCCCCTTGGTGCAAAGCAACCTGCCCCCTTTGCACCAAATTAGGACCAGAGGAGGTCGCTGCGGGTGATGGTGGCGCCGATGGCAAAGGGCATGCAGGCGATGACCGGATACAGGTAGCGCATGTAGGTCGAGCCGTTGCAGGGACCGATCAGGCACACGGCGAGCACGCCCAGCAGCGGCACCCAAATGGCCAGCCCGCGCCACGAATGACGACGTAGCAGATAGACAACCACGGCGATCATGATCCACACATAGGTGGCCGAGCTCATGGTGAGCGAGATAAACGGGACGCGTTGTACTGCCACGCGATACAGGTTGATCAGGTGGTCGCACCAGCGCACAACCTTGCTATCGACCGGATGGAAGTCGAAGTACTTGAGGTTATCGGGCTTTGCCATGATCTCGGCACTGCGCGCCGTGCTGTAGACCCACGCATCGCGGGCACTCGGATAAAAGTAGCCGTAGTAGTTATTGATGAGCGCCGAGATATAGCACTCGGGATCCTTTTTGAACATCTGGGCCCACACCTCAAAATAGGCCTTGATGTCCTCCTGCGAGGCGTACTCGTTAAAGCAATTTTTGACGGCGTCCGACTTATCCGGGTTGTAACGGCGGCCCAGATTCTCGTACTTGAGCACGCGGTCGATCAAGCCGTCGCAAGGAGCCTCCACGATGGTGTCGTCCTCCTTAACCGTGGGGTTGACACCCGAGTTGAGGCCGTCGTGCTTTTGGACGAAACGAGCCGTCTGCTGGAACGGAATCGAGAGGATTTCGCGCTTGGAACCAGGCGTGATATCGTGCGCCGGCATAAAGACCTTGGTGAAGTACATATTAGAAGCAAGACAGAGTGCAAGCACCGCAAGAACTCCCACCCAGCGGAAACGCGGGATGGCACCCGAAGGCGCAGCACCGGCCTGCTTGGCTGCACAATGAGCCACATGCGCGTCCCATGCGCAAAACGCCGACGCGATTACGCATGCCGCCAGGGGAAATACCAGGCCGCCGTTACGCAGAAACGTGGAACCCATGGCGCCCAGAGCGAGCAGCAGCCAGTCATGGCGCGCAAAGAGCACGGGCCTCTGTTCGCCCGCACGCTCGGCATTGGCATCGCGACGGGGCAGGCCGCAGGCCACGAGCTTCACGGTCTGCACCAACAGCACCAAAAACGCGTCGGCAAACAGCACATCTTTGGTAAGCAGGGCCGCATAGTTGGAGAACATGGGCATAAACACAAAGAACAGCAAGATCACGCCGCGGACCGGCAGGCTCACGCCCAGCTTGCGCAGCGACGAGATGGAATAGGCCATGCAGGCGGCCGTAATGACGAACTGGGCGCAGGTGTAGATGGCAAGACCTGCGTTGGCGCTATTGAACAGCGAAAGCCCCAGCTGGACGCACAAACCGATGATAGCCGTGTGCGCCACGGGGTGATGTCCGTTGAGCAACACATTGGGATTGAGCAGACGCAGGTAGTCACTCGTGCCATTGGGGTAGTTGAACCACTGGCGAATCTGCGCACCCGTATCTCCCATAAAAAGGCCGGGCAGCGAAGCGATGAGCGTGGGCGCCCAGGCGATCATAAGAACCAGGAAGGGCCCGGCAAAGGGATGGACCGAGAGCACGGCGTGAGCCACACGCCATACGCGGCCAAAGTGCGCTTCGGAAAACGGAATGCGCCGAGAGCTCAGCCAATCTAGACACTCAAAGGCAAGGTAGAAGGCAACGACCGCCAAGAGCATCCAGCCCGCACCGCCTATCCAGGCGCAGATGATGCGGGCCTTGTCGCCGAGCACGATCTCGGCCGAATCGGTGAGGTCGTAGCTGCGGCCAAACACCATGCAGACGGCAAAGAACAGCGACGGAAAGATCACCGAGGGACGCCAAGCGTCGCCGCGGCCAAAGAACACGTAGCGAAACGGCAGCGTGAGCAGGCAGGCAAGCGCAAGCAGCATGACCGCGTCGGTATGGCCGGCAAACGAGAGGAGCACCTCGTAGCACACGTACAGCATGCCCGAGGCTTTGGGGTCAATCGCCAAGACTGCGTTGCTCGACACCGGGGCGGGATCGATGGAAAACGCCGTGGTCGCCAACAGCGCGAGCAAAAATGCGATGAGCGTCTGCTTGGCGGGGTAGCGCTTAAACCAGACGATGCGGGCAGCGTCGCGCGCAGCCGTTGTGGAGAGGTCGGGATCCTTCACAGTCCGAAAGCCTTTCTAGAAACCTATCAAACTCGGCAAAACCACCACAAAGGTGCCTGTCCCCTTTGTGGTGGTTTTGGTTAGGCGTCGAGGTAGATGCGCTGGGGGCGATTGCGGTGTCGGGCGAAGATGATGAGCGCCAGGCCGGCGATCACAAGCGGCAGACTCAGCAGCTGACCCATGGTGATAATGCCTCCCAGCAGATAACCCAGCTGGACATCGGGCACGCGCACGAACTCAACGAGAAAGCGGACGATGCCGTACCCCATCACGAACACGCCCATAAATGTACCCTGGGGCAGCAGCGGCTTTTTGCGGCTGAGCACCTGCAAAAAACAGAAGAGCACAATGCCCTCTAGGAATGCCTCATAGAGCTGGGAGGGATGGCGCGGCATATCGCCCGCGGTGCCGCCAAAGACCACACCCCAGGGCAGATCGGTCGGCTTACCCCACAGCTCGCCGTTGACGAAATTGGCACAACGGCCCAGGCACAGGGCAAGCGGAGCACCGATAACTGCAAGGTCAGCGATGGTCCAGGCGTCGAGCTTATACATGCGGCACACGATGATGCCGCCCAAGATGCCGCCCACCAGGCCACCGTGGAAGCTCATGCCGCCCTCGTTGGTGGCGAAGATCTCGAGCGGGTGGGTCCAATAGTAGCCATCGCCGTAAAAGACGACGTAGAACAGGCGCGCGCCGATGATGAGGCCAAAGACCGCGCCGACCACGACACTCGTTAGGTCATCAATCGTGATGTTAAAGCCCCAGCGACGCTGCGTGCGGTACATAACGACCGCCGTGAGCAGGGCGCCGACCACATAGGCCAGACCGTACCAGTAGATCGTGATGGGGCCCGCCGAGATCGCGACGGGATCAAGCATATGGTAGAGGTCGTTGAGCATATCGATCCCCTGCTCCCTACATACAAATGCGGCCGCGGGCCTTGCGCTCGCAGCCGCATATTTGGACGTAACGTCTATGCGGAGCGTACCGTCCGCAGCTTTCGCATCTTAGAACGGCGCATACTCGTCGTACAGGTCCTCGGCCTCGCCGGAAGCATTGACCTGCTCAACGCGGGTAACGCCGGGCACATGCTCCTTCAGGATACGCTCGATGCCCATGGAAAGGGTCAGCGAGCTCATGGGGCAGCCGGCGCAGGCGCCCTGCAGCTCCAGCTTGACGACACCCTCGTCGTCGACGCCCACATACTCCATATCGCCGCCGTCGGCCTGCAGGTTGGGGCGAATCTCTTCAAGAACCTTCTTAAGCAGCTCTTCGTTAACAGCCACAGGGGCTCCTTTCTCACAATAACGCGGGCACGCCCGCGGACAGAAGCTATGTTACTACAGCCATGTACCCGCTCACGAGCCGTCCATGCGCGCAGACGCGACTTTCACGAGTAGTCAATTTGGGACGGGGCTCTTTTGGCTGTTTTGCCGACGCCCAGCGCTAGCACACGCTGCCGCTACTGCTGAGTTTGTCCCCCGGTACCAATCTGGACATCGACGATGACCTGGCGGTAGCTGATGCCGCAGGAGTCGAGAATGCGGCGGCTGATACGGCCGTCGTCGGTATCGGCATACTTGTTGTCCAGGTAGACGACCTCGCCCACGCCCACCTGCGCCAGGATCTTGGCGCAGTCGTGGCACGGGAACAGCGTGACGTAGACCGTGGAACCCTCGAGATCCTTGAGCGAGCCACGGTAATTGAGCACGGCGTTTGCCTCGGCATGGACTACGTAGTTGTGCTTGTCCTGCAACGGGTCATCGCTCGTGCCCCACGGGAAAAAGTCATCGTTGAGTGCCGAGGGCGTACCGTTGTAGCCCACCGAAAGGATGCGGTGGTTGGTGTTGGCGATGCACGCGCCCACCTGCGTGTTGGGGTCCTTACTGCGGCGCTGCGCGGCGATGGCCACGCTCATAAAGAACTCATCCCAGCTAATAACGTCGCGGCGCTTGCCCGACGCAGTTTGATGAAGATCGTCCGACATGCCAGACACCTCCGAAATCGCAATAGTTTGACCCATTGTAGCAGGTGAAAGGTAGGGGCGCTTATCCCACCGCCCCATCGCTACGCGCGGCGGGGCTTTTGGTTAATGTGGTAGAGCTCGGCGAGGCCCCGCAGCGTCAGCGCGTCATCGACCGTCAGACTGTGACCGACCAGCGCCGCAAGCGCCTCGGCATCGTCGCCGGTAATGACGATGGGCACATCGCCCTCCCCCGCGGCCTTGGTCGCGCGCATCTCGGCAAGCACCATGTCGAGCATGCCGTCGATGCGGGCCACCTCGCCCAGAACCACGCCCGAGCGCATGGCCTCACGCGTGTTGCGGCCGATGACGTGTGTCGGCGCCGAGGGCTCAACCTGCGGCAGGCGCGCTGCTGCCGCCGAAAGCGAACGGGCGCCGAGGGCCAGGCCTGGCGCGATAACGCCGCCGACAAAGGTACCGTGCGCGTCGATGACCTCGATATTGGTCGTCGTGCCCAGGTCGATCACGATGCACGGCGAGCCGTAGACGGCGCGGGCCGCCACGGCGTCGGCGATGCGGTCGGGACCGATCTCGGCCGGGTCATCGTAGTGCACGGGTATGCCGGTCTTAAGTCCCGGCCCCACGGTGAGCACGCGCCCCGTGCAGGTACGGGAAAGTGCCGCCTTCCACGGGCGCTCGAGCGCCGGGACCACGCAGCTCAGCACAGCAGCCGCGGGCACAAGCGCACCCGGCATGCCCGCATCGGCCGCCAGTGCGGCCATGACCTGCACGAGACGCATGCGCGCCTCGTCTGCTGTGATGCTCGACGGCGTGGTGATCTCGCACGTCGCAAGCGGACATTCCTGCGCCGCGGCCGAATCCTCGGCAAACAGGCCAAAGCGAATGAACGTGTTGCCCACGTCGACCGTCAATATATATGCGCACCCATTAAGCATCGTCGGCGCTCCTTTCGTCTGCCCAGCAGTATATCGCCTACCCGAACCAGCCATCCCAGGTAGTCATTTTGGGACGGGGCTATTTTAGCTACCCTTTGACAGTCGACGAATTATCTGGGATTGGGGCAAATATCAACCGACATATTGGGGTAGCTAAAATAGCCCCGTCCCAAAATGACTACCTTGCCGCTATACTGGTGCGCGGTCGCGCGCGAGCTCACGCGGCGGCCCTTGGTAACCCGACTTCCCGCGCCGTATCCGTAGCGGCGCTCCCGGGGGAAGCGGATATACGCAAAGGAGTTCTACATGAGCAATCCCTCGAACCGTGC
>CAJJVE010000103.1:0-6236 GCA_905196265.1 uncultured Collinsella sp.
CATGGGGCTTCTGAAGAAGGAGGCCAACGGCGAGCGTAACGGCGAGGCCCCGTTGATTCTGCTGCATGCCGAGGACCAGATGGCCGGTACCGAGACCATGCGCGTCATGGCGACGGAGCTCATCGAGATTCACAAGCATCTGCAGGTACTTCAGGCCTAGTCGGCGTTATCGCCGCGATGGGCCGTGCGGTCCAACAGACAACACAGTCCCTTTGACGGGCGCCGGGAGTCTCCGCCTCCCGGCGCCTTTATTTTTGGGGATGGTCTTGCGCGGCCTGTTGGGCAGCCAATTGCGTTACCCCAGATAAAACCTGCCAAAACAAACCTGTCCCTTTTTGGTAGGTTTTTGCCTTGAGAGCGGTACCATACAGGCAATGTTTAAACGAGAAAGGTGGGCTCCCATGGAACCTAAGCAGTACTACATCGGCATCGACGTCGGCGGCACTTCGGTTAAGGAGGGCCTGTTCGACGAGGACGGCAACCTGCTTGCCAAGGCCAGCGTGCCCACGCCTCCTATCGTTGACGCTGCGGGCTTTGCCGCGGTGACCGAGGCTATCGACCAGGTGGTCGCTAAGGCGCAGATTCCGCGTGCCTTTGTGGCAGGCATTGGCCTGGCCGTTCCGTGCCCCATCCCGGCGTCGGGCGATGCCAAGGTCAAGGCCAACATTGCCATTAACCTGCCCGAGCTGAAAGTTGCCATTCAAGAGCACTGCCCCGACGCGGTCGTTAAGTATGAGAACGATGCCAACGCCGCTGCCATGGGCGAGGCCTGGCTCGGCTCTGCCAAGGGCGTGCAGAACGTGGTGATGGTCACCATCGGTACCGGCGTGGGCGGCGGCGTTATCGTTAACGGCGACGTGGTATCGGGTGTTGTGGGCGCCGGCGGCGAGATTGGCCACATGTGCCTGAACCCGGCCGAGGAGCGCACCTGTGGCTGTGGCGGCCATGGCCACCTGGAGCAGTATTCCAGCGCTACCGGCGTGGTGAGCAACTACCTTGCCGAGTGCAAGAAGGCGGGCGTCGAGCCCATCGAGCTCACCGGCCCCTCCGATTCCAAGGACGTGTTCCAGGCCTGCCGCGAGGGCGACAAACTCGCGCTGGCAGCTGCCGATACCATGGCCGACTATCTCGGCCGTGCCCTGGCGCTTATTGCCAACGTGGTCGACCCCGAGATGTTCCTGATCGGTGGCGGCGCGTCCGCTTCGGCCGATGTCTATCTCGACAAGGTTCGCGAGCACTTTAAGCAGTACGCGCTTTCCGCCTCGCGCGAGACGCCCATTAAGGTCGCTTCGCTCGGCAACGACGCCGGCATCATCGGTGCCGCCTACGTAGCCCTGCGCGCCGCCGGCAAATAGCTGGTGCAGGGGGGCGGACTTGGTCCCCATGCTTGCCACAAAATATGCCGTGGCTCTTCCGTCTGCGAAGGCTCGGCATCGGCGTGCTACCATAGCTACGTCCAAGTACACATATCAAGTGGAGGATATCCATGGCAAACGTTCTTGTCTTTGGTCACCAGAACCCCGATAACGACGCCATCATGAGCGCCGTCGTCCTGTCCCAGCTGCTCAACCAGGTTGAGTATGCCGGCAACACCTACGAGGCCTGCGCCCTTGGTCAGCTTCCGGCAGAGTCTGCCAAGCTGCTCGCCGACGCCGGCATTGCCGAGCCCCGCGTGATCGAGTCCGTCGAGGCCGGGCAGCTCGTCGTCCTCACCGACCACAACGAGTCCGCCCAGTCCGTCGCCGGCCTTAAGGACGCCACGGTCTTTGGCGTCGTCGATCATCACCGCATCGGCGACTTCGAGACCGCCGGCCCGCTGCACTACATCTGCCTGCCCTGGGGCTCCAGCTGCACCATCGTCACCAAGCTCGCCGACGTGCTCGGCGTTGAGCTTTCCGACGTCCAGGCCAAGCTGCTGCTCTCGGCCATGATGACCGATACGCTCATGCTCAAGAGCCCCACCACCACCGATGTCGACCGCGCCGTCGCCGCCAAGCTCGGCGAGCAGGTGGGTGTCGACCCGGTCAAGTTTGGCATGGAGGTCTTCCTCACCCGTCCGTCCGGCTCCTTCACCGCAGCCGAGATGGTCGGCAACGACATCAAGATGTTCGAGCCCGCCGGCAAGAAGCTGCTCATCGGCCAGTACGAGACCGTCGACAAGAGCCGCGCGCTCGGCATGATCGACGAGATCCGTGAAGCCATGCGCGCCTACGCCGCCGAGAAGGGTGCCGACGGCATTGTCCTGTGCATCACCGACATCATGGAGGAGGGCTCGCAGGTCCTGCTCGAGGGCGAGACCGAGGCTGCTCAGAAGGGCCTGGGCATTGCCGACGAGCACGACGGCGTTTGGATGCCGGGCGTCCTCTCCCGTAAGAAGCAGGTCGCTGCCCCCATTATGGCCGCCTGCTAGGTTTAGTTGACCAAACGCCACGACCGGATCGCGGACGCCCCGCGCTCCGGTCGTTTTTTGTGCATGCGCCGCGTCGTCTCTTGGACAGGCACGCCCGTGCCGTTGAGTAAATAATGTTCAACCTGTGGTTCCGCTTTTCGGCCACGCCTGCGTGCTTGTCGTGCAGGGTAGGCTAGATGCAAGCGTAATACGTTAGAGCGCGGCGCCGCCACTTGGGCGGGCCGTGCTTTTTTAAGACGGGAGCTTTCCCGTGAAAGGAGCCGCCCATGGCAGCAACTGAGCAGCTGTTTAACGTTCGTGAGCGCAAGCGCTTTGAGCGTCACGATATCTGGGAGCGCATCGCCGAGAACGGCACGATTTCCGCCGCCGTCATGGTCTTCGCCGCCATCGCCGCCGTCATTTGCGCCAACACCGATGCCTACGAGGCCATCCATCACTTTTTGGAGACCCCGCTGTATGTGGGTCTGGGCAACCTTACGGCCGGTCTCACCGTTGAGCTTTTCGTCAACGACTTCCTCATGGCGATTTTCTTTTTGCTGGTGGGCATCGAGCTTAAGTACGAGATGACGGTCGGCGAGCTCAAGAATCCACGTCAGGCCATGCTTCCCATGCTGGCGGCCGTGGGCGGCGTCGTCGTTCCCGCCTGCATCTACCTGATTTTTAACCATGCCGGCGCCCACAACGGTTGGGCCATCCCCATGGCAACCGATATTGCCTTTGCGCTGGGCGTGCTGTCGCTTTTGGGCAATCGCGTGCCCAACGGCGTGCGCGTGTTCTTCTCGACGCTCGCCATCGCCGACGACCTCATCTCCATCGCCGCCATCGCCATCTTCTACGGTCAGAGTCCCAATCCGTTTTGGTTGGGCGCCGCCGCGCTTGTGACCTGCGCGCTCGTGTGGCTCAACAAGACGCAGCATTACCGCCTTGCCCCGTATTCGGTACTGGGCCTGCTGTTGTGGTTCTGCATGTTCAAGAGCGGCGTGCACGCCACGCTCGCCGGCGTCATCCTGGCCTTCACCATTCCGGCCAAGTGCGGCGTCAAGCTCGATAGCCTCACCGATTGGTTGGGCGAGTGCCTGCCGCTGCTCGACGACCGCTACGACGACGAGGCACACATCCTGGGCCAGCATGACTTTACCGTCTCGACCACCAAGGTCGAGCGCGTCATGCACCGCGTGACCCCGCCGCTCATCCGCATGGAGCGTCTGATCTCCACGCCGGTCAACTTTGTGATTCTGCCGATCTTTGCGTTCGTCAACGCACAGGTTCGCCTAGTGGGCGTGGACATGAGCACGCTGCTCACCGACCCGGTGACGCTCGGCGTGTACTTTGGCATGCTGCTGGGCAAGCCGATTGGCATCTTTGGCATGACGTTCGCCTTGGTCAAGCTCAAGGCCTGCGAGCTACCGCGCAACGTCAACTGGCACATGATTGCCGGCGTGGGTATTCTGGGCGGCATCGGCTTTACCATGTCGATTCTCATCAGCGGTCTCGCCTTCCCGACGGCTGAGTTTGAGGTTCTGGCCGCCAAGGCCGCTATTCTCGCTGGCTCTGTCACCGCGGCCGTACTTGGCATGATCTACATGAGTGTGATCTGCAAACATCCCGCGCCCAAGGACGAGTAAAAGCACATACAAGTTTGAAAACGCCGCCTGTGAACACCATCACAGACGGCGTTTTAGTCATTCGGGACGTTCTTAAATGACTAGGTTTATTCTACGGTGCCGTAGATGGCGCCCCAGCCGTGGGCGGCCAAGGCGGAGTTGAGCTGGTCGCAAAGTGACTGGCGGTCGTAGTAGCCGGGCGGCAAAAGGTTCACGATTTCCATGAGGTCGGGCGCCAGGTCCAAGATTTCTGCCTGTACGATTAGATCCAGACGGTCGATGGCGTGGCGGTCGTAAAACAGTCCGTCGACCAGGCGCTGCAAGTCGCCGAATTCTTCGGCCTGGAACGATCCGTACTCCATAGTGCCTCCTTGGGCGCCCCACGCCGGCATGCGCGGCGATTCGTAATTTATTGCGATGGACTTAATCTATCACGGCTTCATAACGTTGCGGCGGTGGCGGTCTATACTTAGACGAACTGCAACGTACCGCTTCGCGAAAGGTCGCACCCATGCAGACGATCTACCAGAAGATGGAAACCACCGAACTCGATGCCGCTATCGAGGCACTCAAAGCCGAGGTCGCCGAGGTCAAGGCCAAGGGCCTGGCGCTCGACATGGCCCGCGGCAAGCCGTCGCCCTCCCAGGTGGACATCTCTCGACCCATGCTCGATATCCTCAACGCCGACGCCGATCTGCACGATGGCAACGTCGACTGCTCCAACTACGGCTGCTTTGAGGGCATTCCCTCGGCACGCAAGCTGGCGGGGGAGTTCCTGGGTTGCCCCGCCGAGCAGACGCTCGTACTGGGTTCGTCGAGCCTGCTGATCGAGCACGATATCGCCGGCATGTTCTGGCGCTGCGGCTCGTGCGGCAGCGAGCCTTGGGAGACTTACGAGGCCGCGCATGACGGCAAGAAGGTCAAGTTCCTGTGCCCTGTTCCCGGCTACGACCGCCACTTTGGCATCACTGCCGATCTGGGTATCGAGAACGTCCCCGTCGCGATGACCGACAACGGCCCCGACATGGACGAGATCGAGCGCTTGGTTGCCGCCGACGACTCCATTAAGGGCATCTGGTGCGTGCCCAAGTATTCCAACCCCACGGGCATTACCTTTAGCGAGGACACCGTGCGTCGCCTGGTCGAGATGCCCACGGCCGCGCCCGATTTCCGCATCTTCTGGGACAACGCCTACTGCGTGCACGACCTGTACGACGAGACCGACGAGCTCGCCAATATCTTCGACCTCGCTCGCGCGGCGGGCACCGAGGATCGCGTGGTGGCCTTCGCCTCGACGTCCAAGATCACCTTCCCGGGCGCTGGCATCGGCTTTATCGGTGCGAGCCCCGCGGTCATCGCCGAGTTCTCCAAGTGCCTGAAGGCCGGCCTCATCAGCGCCGACAAGCTCAACCAGCTGCGTCACGTGCGTTTCCTTCCCACCATCGAGGCGGTCAAGGAGCACATGAAAAAGCATGCCGAGTTCCTGCGTCCGCGCTTTGAGGCCGTCGAGCGCAAGCTCACCGAGGGCTTGGGCGACACGGGCTGCGCCACTTGGACGCACCCCCGCGGCGGCTACTTTGTAAGCTTCGATGGTCCCGAGGGCTCGGCCCAGAAGGTCGCCGCGCTTTGCGCCGATCTGGGCGTCAAGCTCACGCCGGCCGGTGCTACCTGGCCCTATGGCAAGGACCCGCGCGACACCAACATCCGCATCGCGCCGAGCTATCCCACGGTCGAGGACCTGGAGGCCGCGCTCGATGTGCTGGTGCTGGCCGTTAAGCTCGTCGCTGCCGAGCTTGCGCGTGCCGAGCGCGCCTAACGCGCGGCTTCCCGTACTATCCGCACTTTCGAAACGTAAAGGAGCATATACATGGATTTGGGTATTTCCACCAACCCCACGCCAGAGCTCTACACCATTAAGGTAACCGGCGAGATCGATATCTCTAACGCCGATAGCCTGCGCAATGCCATCGACCTGGCGCTCGAGCAGCCCACCGAGGCCGTTGAGCTCGATTTTGCCCAGGTGAGCTACATTGATTCGACGGGCATTGGCGTGCTCGTGGGCGCCGCACACCACGCGGTCGACCACGGCAAGCGCTTTAGCTGCACCAATGTGCAGCCCCCGGTGATGCGCGTGGTTCAGCTGTTGGGTGTCGACCAGGAGATTTCGATCACCGCTGCATAGTCTTTGCCCCCAAAAGGGCGTGCCGTTTGGCATATGTTTG
>CAJJVE010000104.1:0-6218 GCA_905196265.1 uncultured Collinsella sp.
GCGGCAATATCGGCCGCCTCGCCGTATGCGGAACCGTCAACGACGTCGCGACCTCGGGCGCTAACGTGCGCTACCTGTCGTGCGGCTTTATCCTCGAAGAGGGCTATCCCATGGACAAGCTGCGTCAGATTGTGCAGACCATGGCCGAGACGGCGCGCGAGGCGGGCGTGGCGATCATCACCGGCGACACCAAGGTGGTCGAGCGCGGCGGTGCCGACGGCGTCTACATCAATACCGCCGGCGTGGGCGAAGTGCCCGCGGGCGTAGCGCTCAGCGGTGCAAACTGCCAGCCCGGCGATGTCATCTTGGTCTCGGGTACACTGGGCGACCACGGCATCGCCATCATGAGCCAGCGCGAGGGCTTGGCGTTTTCGAGCAACATCGAAAGCGACGCTGCGCCGCTCAATCATCTGATTGCCGACGTGCTCGCCGCTGCCCCCGACACCCGCTGCTTCCGCGACCCCACGCGCGGCGGCCTGGCATCCACACTCAACGAGTTTGCCCAGGCCAGCGGCGTTGCCATGGAGATCGACGAGGATGCCGTGCCCGTGCGTCCCGACGTGCAGGCGGCATGTGAGATGCTCGGCTACGATGTGCTGCAGGTAGCAAACGAGGGCAAGATGGTCGCCGTGGTGCCTGCTGAGCAGGCCGATGCCGCGCTGGCGGCCATGCGTGCCGCGCGCTACGGCGAAAACGCCGCGATTATCGGCCGCGTGCTGCCGTTTGGACCGGACGCTCGGCCCGTCGTGCGCGTACGCACCGGCTGGGGCTCGACCCGCATCCTCGACATGCTCGTGGGAGAGCAGCTGCCGAGAATTTGCTAGGGCGGAATCGCGCGGTCGGCGCGATGTGGCTTGATATCCCTGGAGATGTTCAGATTCCAAGCGCGCCCAACGCGGAAGCCCAGTATTATGAGGTGCGTTTTGAAACCCAATGACGGGAGCTTTCATGGCAGCAGCTTTTTCCCATGTGATCTTTGACCTGGACGGCACCATCCTCAACACGATCGAGGACCTGGCGGCCGCCGGCAACCACACCTGCGAGATGCACGGCTGGCCCACGTTTGCCGTGGACGAGTACCGCTACAAGGTGGGAAACGGCATGCTCAAGCTGGTCGAGCGCTTTATGCCCGCCGAGTACGCGGGCGACGGCCGCATGTTTGAGCAGACGCTTGCTGAGTTTAGAGCTTATTACGGCGAGCACAAGGAGGACCACACCTCACCCTACGCCGGCACGATTGAGATGCTCGACCGTCTGCGCGCAGCGGGCGTTCAGCTTGCCGTGCTCACCAACAAGGATCATATTTCGGCAGCCCCGCTTATCGAGAAATACTTTGGCTCTGAGCGCTTTGCGCTGGTGCAGGGCCGTGTCGATGCGTTTCCGCCCAAGCCCGAAGCACCCGTCACGCTGCATGTGATGGAGGAGCTGGGCGCCGATCCGGCAACCACGCTCTATGTGGGCGATTCCAATGTCGATATCCTGACCGGCCACAACGCCGGCCTTAAGAGCGCGGGCGTCAGCTGGGGCTTCCGCGGCCGCGCAGAGCTGGAGGCCGCCGGCGCCGACTACGTGGTGGACACCCAGGCAGAGCTCGCGGCGCTGGTGCTGGGCGAGTAGCGGAGCCGCCGCTTAACGTAGCTGCGACAATTCTTCCGCACGGAAAGCGCATCCCGTTTTGGAGCTCCGGAATGGGATGCGCTTTCCGCTTGAGCCCCATCGGGGAAACCGCATCCCGTTTCAGAGCAATATTCCGGGTCGCGCTTTCCGCAACCCACCCCATCCGGAAACCGCGACCCATTATTCGCCCAAATACCGGCTCGCATTTTCCCGAGCATTCGATGCAACGCTGGTGCAAGGAGTGTCCCCAACTGCCGGCAGAAAAGGAACGTCCCCAAGTGCCGCCCCAATGACTACCATGGCAATGCCGCAGGTAGAGGACGGACAGCGAGCGACGTCCAGGACGAACAAGTTGGCATGAAAAAGGCGAGGCATAGACCTTCTGGTCATGTCTCGCCTTTTGAATGACAAATTGTCGCCCTGGGCGGCGCGCAGCGTCGAGCAGTTGCGGCGTTTGGTAAAACGCCGCAACTCCCTAGCTCATCATGGCATTCATCATCTCGTTGGTTGCGGAATCGTCAGCAGACCACTCGCCGTCGTCATTGCAGGAGTACTTGAAGGTGACCTTGGTGTCCTTGGTCTTAGCAGCCTTGGTCACATCGACCATAACCTGACCGGCCATCTTGTACAGCTCGTCATCGGAAGGCATCGAATCGAGCGCGGCGACCTTCTCCTGATACTGGGTGGCAAAATCCTCAACGATCTGGTTCATGGACTTGCAGGTAATGGTGACCTCGGCAGTTGCGGTACCCTTGTCCTCGTCGACCGTCACGTCGCCGATTTTGTAGTCAAAGCCCTCGAGATAGCTCTTGGCGTACTCCTTGGGATCGATGCCCAGCTGCTCGAACTCGTCGCCCGAGGCCTCTTCCAGGCCGGCGAGGAAGTCGCCGCCACCGTTCTTGACCTCGTTAAACTGCGTCGTAAGATCCTCGGTGATAAGCTCCTCAACCGAAGGACCTCCGCAGCCGGAAAGCACAACCACGCACGCGACCAGAACAGCCATCAGGGGCGCAAGCAGCAGCTTCTTCTTCATGACATTCCTCCCAACAAGCGGCACCGCGCTTCCCGACGCGGTGCACGTCGTAACAATAAGGCCATACTAGCCGCTAACGAACACCCCCGGCAAAGCAAAGGCGCAGTCGGCTCGATTTAACGTCCGAACGGTTTACCGGTCCGTCCAACGCGCAATAAAACGTCCCGCCGCATTGTAATAAAAAAGGGCGGTCGAACAATTCGACCACCCTTGCACATCCTTTGGATGTCGCAGTCTACTTGCGGACGACCTTAACGATGGCGTCACCAGCAGCGACGGCAGACTCGGCCTCGACGGTAAGCTCGACGTCGGCGAACTCGGCGGTGTTGGACACAGCCACGACGACGCAGTCCTTGTAGCCGGCAGCAGCGATCTTGGCGCGGTCGATCTTGAGCAAGGGCTGGCCGGCCTTCACGACATCGTCAGCCTTGACGAAGCCCTCGAAGCCGTCGCCGTTCATGTTGACGGTATCGACACCAACGTGCACCAGAACCTCGATGCCGCTATCGGACTGCAGGCCCACGGCGTGACCCATGGTGACGGTCACCTTGCCGTCGCAGGGAGCGTAGACCAGATCGTCCTCGGGCCACACGGCGCAGCCCTTGCCCAGGACCTCACCACCAAAGACGGGATCGGGCACGTCGGCCATCTTGATGACCTTGCCCTTGACGGGCGAGCACAGCACGTCGGCGCCGGCAGAAGCAGAGATGGAAGCGGGAGCTGCAGCAGCGGCAGGCTCAGCCTTCTTCTTAAACATGTCAAACAGACCCATACGTTTTCTCCTCTTGATTAAGCGCAACGTTATGCGCATGCCTATGGTGATTATAGTGCCAAATGGTTCAAATACTAAGGTGGGGACTCGAATCGCGAGCCCTTTCAAGCCCTTCCCAAAACCTTTTCCCCAGTGGCACTCATATTGTCGATTAATCCAGGCCCTCAGCGCCGTTGGACTTGATGATCTTCTGATATGCGAAGAAGCTGTCCTTGCGGCGACGCTTGTAGGTGCCGGTGCCGTCGTCGTACTTATCGACATGGATAAAGCCGTAGCGCTTGCGCATCTCGCCGGTGCCAGCGGAAACCAGGTCGATGGGACCCCACCAGGTGTAGGCAATCAGGTCAACGCCGTCGGCAATGGCCTCGCCCATGGCCTTGATGTGGCTGCGCAAGTAGGCGATGCGATACGGGTCATGGATGGAGCCGTCCTCCTCGACCTCGTCGTAAGCGCCCATGCCGTTCTCGACCACCATCAGCGGAATCTCGTAGCGAGCATAGATCTCGTTAAGGGCGATGCGCAGGCCCAGCGGATCGATCTGCCAACCCCAGTCGGTGGACTCCAGATAGGGATTCTTGCCGCCGAAGGTCATGTTGCCCTCGGTCATCTCGTGATCCTTGTGGGTGCCCACGGTGCCGGACATGTAGTAGCTAAAGGAGTAGAAGTCGACCTTGCCGTCGGCGATATCCTGCAGGTCGCCGTCCTCCATCACAAGCTCAACATCGTTCTCGGCCCAGAAGCGCTTGGCATAGAACGGGTACTTTCCGCGCACCTGCACGTCGGAGCAGTACCAGTTCATGGCGTTCATCTCCTGCTGCGTAGCAAACACGTCGGCCGGATCGCACGTGGCGGCATAGGAGAGGATGAAGCAATCCATGTTGCCCATCTTGAACTGCGGGTAATGCTCGTGGGCATAGCGCACGACGCGGCCGCTGGCGACAAACTGGTGATGCAGCGCCTGCATGCGGGCCTGCGGCGTGGTGTGGACCGCCGAAGCCGGGCCCTCAAAGCCCTGAATCATGCTGGTCTCAAAGAGGTTGCCCATGTCCTGAGTGCCGCAGTTGATCTCGTTGAAGGTGAGCCAGAACTTGACCTTGTCCTGGTAACGGTCGAAGACGGTTTGGCAATACTTCTCAAAGAAGCCGATGAGCTCGCGGCTCGCCCAGCCGTTGTACTTCTCGACCAGGTGATAGGGCATCTCGTAGTGCGAGAGGGTCACGAGCGGCTCGATGTTGTGGGCGCGCAAGCAGTCGAAGACGCGGTCGTAGAAGGCGAGGCCGGCCTCGTTGGGCTCAGCATCGTCGCCGTTGGGGAAGATGCGGCTCCAAGAGATGGACATGCGGAACATGTTGAAACCCATCTCGGCGAACAGCGCGATGTCCTCCTCGTAGTGATGGTAGAAATCGATGCCGTCATGGTTGGGGTAGAAACGATCGGGGTCGATGTCGATCGTGATCTGGCGCGGCTCCTTGTAGCTGCCGCCCAGGAAGTGGTCGTCGACGGAAGGACCGCGGCCGTCCACGTTCCAAGCGCCCTCAAACTGGTTGGCGGCGGTGGCGCCACCCCAATAGAAGCCCTCGGGGAACTTGATGTTTGCCATGAGCATCTCCTTTGCATCGCGGGTCGATAAGCCGAGTATCGCCTGCGCACGGGACGGGCGGAAGCGGGCGCGCCAAACCCGACACTTCTTTTCGCGCCCACGGACCGACGCCGCCCCGTCCCTGATACTTCCTGATACCGACCGAAACGTGCCAAAATAAACCTGTCCCTTTTTGGCAGGTTTGGCGAGTGTGGGAGTTCGTATGGATATCAAACGCAAGATTTCCGAGGCACAGGGCCTTACCCCTACCGAGCAACAGCTCGGCATTGCAGCCCTTGCCATCGGCGAGGACATCCGCGGACTTTCTATTAAGGAATTTGCCGCGCGCACCAATGTTTCTGTTGCGAGCGTGCACCGTTTTTGCAAAAAGCTCGGCCTCGAGGGCTTTAAGGATCTCAAAGTCGAGCTCATCCGCCTGGCAACCGAATCGGGCAATCGGCGCGACGTGGACATCAACTTTCCCTTCGACGCCACGTCCACCCCTGCGCAGGTTATGGAGCGCATGGAGGGGCTCTACCAGACCACGCTGGCCGAAACGCAGGAACTGCTCGACCCCACGCAGCTTGACCACGCCGCCAAGCTCATCGCGAACGCCCGACAGGTCGACATCTACACGGGCTCGCACAACCTCTATCCAGCGGGAATGTTCCGCGATCGCCTGCTCTCCGCCGGTAAAAGCGCGACGTGCCACAACGGTGGCGAGGCCCAGGTGCGAACGGCGCTCGCCTCGGGTCCCGACCATGCGGCAATCGTCATCTCCTACAGCGGCCTTGCCCCCAACCTCAAGGACATCTTGCCGATCCTCAGCAGTCGGCATGTCCCAGTCATCGTCATCGGCACACCTTATTGCGCGCGCATTCACCCCGGCTTTGCCGCCTACCTTACGGTGAGTGACCACGAGAGCATGACGCATCGCATCACGCAGTTCGCCAGCCACATCGCCGTGCAATACGTGCTCGATTCGCTCTACAGCAGCTACTTCGCCAAAGATTACGCCCGCTGCTCCGAGTTCCTAGAGCGCTCATTCCCCTACACCCGCCTCCCGGGGCTCAAGTAGCGACGAGCGTGGTTCTCGGACGCCTATCTAACGAGAGCAAGTAGTCATTGGGGACGTTCTTAAACGACTAGTCAAACAAGAACGTCCCCAACGACTACCCATCCGGAGCAAGACAACGCCGCAGGTAGAGAACGGACAG
>CAJJVE010000105.1:0-6170 GCA_905196265.1 uncultured Collinsella sp.
GCCGGTCGAGCTCGACTTTAACCAGGTCGCTGTCATCGCTTAAGTTTTCGTCCGTTCGCGCGAGCGTGCTTCTTCTGTGACTGCTCATCTCAGGAGTGCTTCTAACACGTGCGTGCTTACGATATAGCAAGTACTTCACACTCGTGATTCGAAAGGAATGACCATGGCTGAGAAGAAGGTTGCCAACGTCATTAAGCTCCAGATTCCTGCTGGTGCAGCTAACCCCGCTCCTCCCGTCGGCCCCGCCCTGGGCGCTGCTGGCGTGAACATCATGCAGTTCTGCCAGGCCTTTAACGCCGAGACGCAGGACAAGAAGGGCGACATCATCCCCGTTGAGATCTCTGTCTACGAGGATAAGTCCTTCTCCTTCATCACCAAGACCCCGCCGGCGGCTCACCTCATCAAGAAGGAGCTGAACCTCAAGTCTGGTTCCGCTAAGCCCCAGGCCGACAAGGTTGGCCAGCTCTCCCAGGAGCAGCTCACCAAGATCGCCGAGATCAAGATGCCGGACCTCAATGCCAACGACATTGACGCCGCCAAGAAGATCATCGCCGGTACCGCCCGTTCCATGGGCGTCACCATCGCTGAGTAGCGATTTCTTATGGTAACGACGGGTGCTCCGACCGGGGCGCCCGTTAAATGTGTGCAATAGGGCACACGATACGATGTGGGAGGGCTCACGCCCGTTTAACCACAGGAGGTAATGCACATGGCTAAGCATGGTAAGAGCTATAACGCCGCTGCCGAGAAGATCGACCGCGCCACGCTCTACACCCCCCTTCAGGCTGCCAAGCTCATCAAGGAGCTCGACACCGCCAAGTTCGACGAGACCGTCGAGGCCCACTTCCGTCTGGGCATCGATACTCGTAAGGCTGACCAGAACATCCGTGGTTCCATCTCCCTGCCCCACGGCACCGGCAAGACCGTTCGTGTTGCCGTCTTCGCCGAGGGCGAGAAGGCCCGCGAGGCCGAGGCTGCCGGCGCCGACATCATCGGTTCCGACGAGCTCGTCGCCCAGATTCAGAAGGGCGAGATCAACTTCGACGCCGCTATCGCTACGCCGAACATGATGGCCAAGGTTGGCCGCATCGGTAAGATCCTTGGTCCCCGTGGCCTCATGCCGAACCCCAAGCTCGGCACCGTGACCATGGACGTCGCCAAGATGGTCTCCGAGCTCAAGGCTGGCCGCGTTGAGTACCGCGCCGACCGCTACGGCATCTGCCACGTGCCCCTGGGCAAGAAGTCCTTCTCTGAGCAGCAGCTCGTCGAGAACTACGCTGCCCTGTACACCGAGATTCTGCGCGTCAAGCCCTCTTCTGCTAAGGGTAAGTACGTCAAGTCCATCTCCGTGTCTTCCACCATGGGCCCTGGCGTCAAGGTCGATCCCGCTGTCCAGCGTGACTTCCTGGCTGAGTAACTAACAGTTACTGCCTGAGCAAAGCAAGCATTGCTAAAGAAACCCGGTTCTGCTTCGTGCAGGACCGGGTTTCTTGCTATCTCGGGCCAAAACCACCACAAAGGGGACAGGCACCTTTGTGGTGGTTTAGGCACTTTGGCGTCAATGTTATGGCATCGCAGCGAGCCGGTTCCAAGTGCCCCAGGTCGCCCCGAAAGAGGAGCGACGCGTACTTTTGGTACGCGAGCGACGGCTTGAGGGGCGAGATGGGGCACTTGGGGCCGGCGCAGCGTCAAGCCTTAAAAGTGGTTACCAGGGTGTTCTGGCGGTTGAGGACTCGATGGCCTCGTGGCGCTTGAGCTCGCGGCGCATGGTTTGCGAATTGAGCCAAGCTGCCTGCCAGCCACGGATGGGGTAGTGCGTTTCGTCAAGTTCAAATTGCGTATAGCCGCAGGCGTTGATAATCGTCGTCCCGCACGCGTGTTGCCGCTCGCGCTGAAAATCGGGACCGTAGCTCTGATGCACATGCCCGTGCACCATGTAGTCGGGATTCCAGGACTCGAGCGCTGTGTTAAAGCATTCGAATCCTCGATGTGCCAGATCATCCAGGTCGCCCATGCCGGCGGCGGGTGCATGGGTGAGCAAGATGTCGCAGCCGCCGACCATCCTCACTTTGCGGGACAGCTTGCGCATGCGCTTGGCCATCTCGCGCTCGGTGTACATGTTGGCACCATCTCGATAGCGCATGGAGCCGCCAAGCCCCGCAATGCGGACGCCTCGATACACGTACACGGTGTCTTCGACGCAGATACAGCCGCCCGGTGCATGACGTGCGTAGCGGTCATCGTGATTGCCGCGCACGTAGATGAGCGGTTTGTTGATGACCGTGACCAAAAACTCAAGATAGTCCGGGTCCAGATCGCCAGCGGACAAAATCAGGTCGACACCTTCAAAGCGCTCCTTGCGAAAGCACTCCCATAGGCATCGTTCTTCGGTATCGGCTATGGCAAGGATTTTCATAGGGCGTGGACTTTCGGCTCATCGTCGAGTTGCGGAATGGTGCCCACCACGTTGTCGGCCAGCCAGTCCATCTCGACGATTTGCGTACTCGGCAGTGGGGGAAAGCCCTCGATCTGCACCACGCCGTCTTGGCTATGGAGCTCGCCGCCAAATGGATTGATGGAGCCCTCGACGATGCCATTGCGGAGGAGTTGAACAAGCTTGCGCGTCTGATAGGGCAGGCCCGGAGCGTAGCGAATGTCGATAACGCCCGAGCTCATGCCGTACCAGTAGTTGACGGCGCGAACCTGGCTGTCGTCGCTGGTCTCGTCCCACGTGCCATGCAGCAAGCTGCGCACGATAAGCTCGTAGTATCGGCCCCAGTTCCATACCGGCATGGCAATGCCGGTAACCTTGCCATCGACCAGGCGGTGGAGTCCGTAGGCCGTAGGGTCTTCGAGCGACTTTGACATGTCAGCGCCGGTCATGACGCTCACGCCTTCGCGGCACATGGCCTCGGCAAGACCGCCGGCGGGCACATCGCCCCAGGTGAGGATTACCTGCGCGCGGGGATCGAGCAGCGAGGCGCCAATCGCAAAGGCGTTGATTTCGCTGAGTGCGCCCGAGGCGAAGACCGATGCGTGGTAACCAATGCGATGGTTGTCCGCCATGCTGGCGGCAAGGGCGCCCAGCAGGAACTTGGCCTCGTACATCTTGCCAAAGTACGAACGCACGCTTTGGTGGGGAAGGCCGATGGAGCAGTTGAGGAATCGCACCTGGGGATACTCAACGGCGGCCCTGAGCGTATATTCCATCAGGCGGTGTGAAGTCGAGAAGATGGCCTTCGCCCCGTGCTTGACGGCGGTCTCCACGGCGGCGTAGAACACGTCCGGATTGTGGCAGTCCTCGAATGCCTCGGTGCGCACGATGCCGCCAAAGTGCTCGTCGAGATACTGACGCCCTTGGTCGTGCAAGCTGTCCCAGCTCGACGATGCACAGGGGAATTCATGGATAAAGGCGATGCGCAGAGGGTTGGCCGCCGAATAAACGGTCTTGCCCATAAAGAAGTTGAGCACGCCGGAGGTGGACTTGGAGGGTGACTCCTCCTCATCGACGCTCGGTGCCTCGACAAGATCGACCTTGTCCTCGTCATTTTTGCCGGCAATGACCAACTCGCGCCAAATCTTGCACAGGCGGTTTACGACGATGTCCGTCGGCGTGTCCAGCAGACGGTCTTGGTTGTACACATTGAGGTATACGAGCATGGCGTCGGCGGGTGTAATGTCCAGATGGTCGCCGCCGGCGCGAAGGTAGGCGCGCTTAAAGAGCAAGAAGGTGTGGCGCAGGTAGTCGACCTTTTTCTGCGGCCATTTTTCGATAAGGTTATGACCGAGCATCTTGGCGAGTGTCTCGTAGCTTCCCTCGCGCGAGAACTCGATCTCGTATAGGGGACAGACGCGCCAAAAAGCGCAGAATTCACCGTACAGGCGGCTTTCGACGGAGTCCCATTTGCCGGGGTAGAGACGGGTGACCTTGGCCGAAACCGTTGGGGCGTCCAGGAATTTGAGGACGCTGACGCGCTTGTTGCCCTCCTGGACATAGAACCGATGCATGAACTCGGTGACGATGATGGGGTCGCGATAACCCTCGGTTACCTGGATGTCGTAGAGGTTGGACCACTTGCGGGCGAACTCGGTGTTAAACGGCAGCAGGGGCATAAAGTTACACGAAAAGGCAGACTGACGGCCTTTGGTGACCGTGCCGACGACCATTTCGAGCGGAATGTCCCTCAGGCCGACGCTCTCTCGCTGACCTAAGGGGAGCTGGGCAACGAGGCCGTCGAGGTCCGTAAGGTACGGGTGCTCGCTTTGGCTGATGGCGCGACGGCGTCCCTGCTCGCCGCGCTTGCGTGCTTGACGATAGGCCTCTTCCATGGTGTCTACTCCCTTAGTCGTTTAAACAACGATATGAACCATGGTACCACGATGCGAAACCACCACAAAGGTGCCTGTCCCCTTTGTGGTGGCTTTAGGCGATGATGGGGGCGATGGCGCGGATGCAGGCGTCGGCTGCCGTAAAGGTGGTGCTGTCGTCACTGACGATAAAGATGATCTTGCCCTTGATGCCAAAGTCGCCGATCTCGCTAAAGAGCACATACGGCTCCTTGTCAAAGCCCGAGATGGGCGAGACGGCCGTTTTGGTTGCGCTCGTGAGCTCGTCTGCCAGCGCGTCCAGTGAGGCCCACTTGGACGTGTCCTTTACGGCAACGGGCACGGCCACGCGCCCAAAGGGCATCAAGTGCACGAGCGTGTTCTTGGAGATGTTGGAGTTGGGGACGATGATGGTCTGCCCACAGGCGTCCTCGATGGTCGTATGGCGCCAGGTGATGTCTTGGACCACGCCTGACACGCCGCCGACCTCGATATTATCGCCGGGCTTGATGATGCCCATAAAGGTCACCTGCATGCCACCGATAAGGTTTGACAGCGTGTCCTGAAAGCCGAGCGAGATGGCGATGCCGCCGACGCCAAGAGCGGCGACGAGGGCGTTTGCGTTAATGCCAAAGCAGTTGTCGAGGATAAAGCTGCCGCCGATCGTCCAGATGACGGCACGCGCGATGTTGATGAAGATGCTCGATGCCGGAAGCGGGTTGTCGTCGCGGTTGAGCAGGTGGCGCAGGGTCTTGGATACGACCTTGGTGGCGATGGCGGTGCCTATTACCAAGATGACGGCCCAGATGATGTTGTGGACCCACCGTTGCTCAAAGAAATGAAGAATCGGTTCAAACAATTCCATGTAGGGAAAACCTCCTAATGATCGTCCAACCATGATACCCACCAAGAAGCCCGTTCGATCACATCGGACGGGCCGATAACTTGAGATGGGGTGGCCGCGGTGGCGTAAGCTGGGGCGCCGGCGAGCGCGCCGGCGAGGAGTGCGGCGGTTAAGGCGAGACGGGGGAGGAGTCTTCTCATGGCAGTTTCCTTAGTTCTTGACCAGTGGTCCCTGCTGACGCTGGATTATCGACATGATATGCGAAAACCGCCGCAAGGGCGCCTGTCCCTTTGCGGCGGTTTTGACGTTTGCGCAGATAAAACCTGCCAAAATAAACCCGTCCCTCTTTGGCAGGTTTAGCTCAGCAGCATGCGGTCGTTGGCGAGCTCGCCGCCCGAGACCTCCTCGAACTTCTGCAGCAGGTCGGCCACGGTGAGCGACTTTTTCTCGTCGCCGGCCACGTCGTAGATCACATGGCCCTCGTGCATCATGATCAGACGGTTGCCCAGACGGATGGCGTCGTTCATGTTGTGCGTGACCATGAGCGTGGTCAGGTGGTTCTCGTCGACAATTTCCTCGGTCAGGTTGAGCACCTTCGATGCCGTCTTGGGGTCGAGGGCCGCCGTGTGCTCGTCGAGCAGCAGCAGGCGCGGCTTGGTGAGCGTGGCCATCAGCAGGGTGAGTGCCTGGCGCTGGCCGCCCGAGAGCAGGCCGACCTTGGCGTTGAGGCGCGTGTCCAGACCGAGGTCCAAGCGCTTGAGCAGTTCAACGTACTCGTCCTTCTCGGCCTTGGTGACGCCCCACGAAAGACCGCGACGCTGGCCACGGCGCTTGGCGAGGGCCAGGTTCTCGGCGATCTGCATGTCGGCAGCGGTGCCGCGCATGGGGTCCTGGAACACGCGGCCCAGGTACTTGGCACGCTGCGACTCGCTCAGACGCGAGATATCGTTGCCGTCGAGCTCAATAACGCCCGAATCGAGCGGATACACGCCGGCAATCA
>CAJJVE010000106.1:0-6144 GCA_905196265.1 uncultured Collinsella sp.
GTGGACGTTCGCGATATGGATCCGCACGAGCTTATGGACCAGGTCGCCTTCGTGTTCCAGACCAACCAGCTGTTCCGGCAAACACTTGCCGATAACGTGCGCGCCTCCAAGCCTACGGCCACTGACGACGAAGTGCGTGCGGCCCTCTCCGCAGCTCAGTGCGACGACATTGTGGCCAAGCTCCCACAGGGTATCAATACCATGCTCGGCGCCGGCGGAGCATATCTTTCGGGCGGCGAGGTCCAGCGCGTGGCACTCGCCCGCGCGATTCTTAAAGACGCGCCTATCGTGGTGCTCGATGAGGCCACGGCGTTTGCCGATCCCGAGAACGAGGCGCTCATCCAGTGCGCCTTTAGCAAGCTGGCGGCGGGTCGCACGGTCATTATGATTGCGCATCGACTCTCGACTGTAGTGGGCGCAGACCAAATCGTGGTGCTCAACCAGGGCAGCGTGCAGGAGACGGGTACCCATGCCGAGTTGCTGTCCCAAAATGGCCTGTATGCCAAGATGTGGGCCGAATACGAACAGGCCGCGAGCTGGAAAATCACTGCAGCGACCGCGGATGCCGCCGTCACGAAGGGAGGCGAGGCCTAAATGTTCGCCTCATTCCAAAAGAAGTATTTCCTATCCGATAAAGGCGTCGCCGGCGTAAAACACGGCATTTTCTGGACCACGCTCACTAATCTCATTACCATGGCCGGCATGGGCTTTTTATTCCTGGTTATGGCCGGCTTTGTCGAGCATCTCGTCAGCGGGGCTGACCTGCCGGATGCCCTGCCGATCGTGGGCGGCCTCCTGGTCTTTTTCGTGTTGCTCTTTGCCTCTAACTGGCAGCAGTATTACTACACCTACTGCATCTTTTACGAGGAGTGCGGCAAGCAGCGCATGGAGATCGCCGAGCGCTTGCGCAAACTGCCGCTGTCGTTTTTTGGTCGTCGTGATCTGGCCGATTTAACCGAGACCATCATGGGTGACGTCCAGGCCATGGAGCACGCCTACAGCCACGTGCTGGGAGAGCTTTGGGGTGCCATCATCGCAAGCGCCATTGTGTTCGTGGCGTCGCTGCTCTTTTGCTGGCAGCTGGCGATCGCGGCGTTTTGGAGCGTTCCCGTGGCCTTTGCCGTGCTGTATCTAACACGCGGCCCCATGACTCCGGTGTTCGATCGCGTGCGTGCCGAGAAGGTCAAGGTTACCGAGGCAATTCAAGAGACGCTCGACTGCGTTCGCGAGATCCGCGCCACCAACCAGGAGGCCCATTATCTTGAGGGGCTCAACGCCGTGATCGATGCCGAGGAGCATGAGACCACCAAGGGCGAGCTCGCTAACGGGCTTTTGGTCAACTCCGCCTTTGCTATCCTGCGTCTGGGCATTGCCACCACGCTGGTCACGGGCGCCGCGATGGTCGCCTCCGGGCAGGTCGACTTTTTGGTGATGTTTGCCTTCCTGCTTATGGTGAGCCGTATCTATGCGCCCTTTGACCAGGCGTTAATGTTAATGTCCGAGCTGTTTGCCGCCGAGTCGTCTGCCAAGCGCATGCGTTCCATCATGGAAGAGCCTGTGGCGCGGGGCAGCGAGATATTTGAGCCCGTGGGCCACGATGTGGTGTTCGATCACGTGGCATTTGGATATGGTGCGGGCGAGGACGGCCGCGCCGGCGAGAAAGTTCTTACCGATGTGAGCTTTACCGCCAAGGAAGGCGAAGTTACGGCACTGGTCGGTCCTTCGGGTTCCGGTAAGTCTACGGTGAGCCGCCTGGCCGCGCGCTTTTGGGATGCCACCGCGGGCAAGGTTACCGTGGGCGGTGTGGATGTTGCGAGCGTCGATCCCGAGGTACTGCTGCGTGATTACGCGATCGTCTTCCAAGACGTGCTGCTCTTTGACGATACAGTGATGGGAAACATCCGCCTTGGCCGCCGCGACGCCACCGACGAGGAGGTCTTGGCCGCCGCACATGCCGCCAACTGCGATGAGTTCGTGAACCGCATGCCGCAGGGCTACGACACCATGATCGGCGAGAACGGCTCCAAACTCTCCGGTGGCGAGCGCCAGCGCATCTCCATCGCCCGCGCGCTGCTCAAAGATGCGCCCATCGTGCTGTTGGACGAGGCGACGGCAAGCTTGGACGTCGAGAACGAGACCGTGGTTCAGCAGGCGCTTTCCCGCCTGCTCGCGGGCAAGACGGTTATCGTTATTGCCCACCGTATGCGTACGGTGGAAAATGCCGACAAAATCGTTGTACTCAAGGATGGTGTGGTTGCCGAGCAGGGCACTCCGGCGCAACTCAAGGCGGCAGGTGGAGAATTCGCTCGCATGGTTGCGCTGCAAAAGGAGGCGGCGGACTGGCAGCTGTAGGACTGTGGCAAAGGGACTGTCCCAAAATATGACAAAGGGGCAGTCCCTTTGTCATATTGAGTTCACCCCCATAGTTTCCAAAAAGTTAACCTTTGTTGAACTTAATAGTTAGATAAACTAAACTATTTTCCAAAAGTGTGCTCGAGCAAACTTGTTTACTCGGGTGCTGAGGCACCGTGCCGCGTCCAATGCGGCAAAAGGGAGAAGCAACATGAAGAAGTCGACGTTCAATACCCTGCTTGTCGGTGGCGGTTTTCTGCTTGGCACGGCCGGCATCAAGCTGCTCACCAGCGCTCCGGTAAAGAATGCCTGCGTGCAGGGCATTGCGTGCGGCATGCGCGTCAAGAACTGCTACCAGGACATGGTCGAGCAGGCCAAGGCCAATGTCGATGACATGGTTGCCGAGGCTGCCTACATCACCCAGAGCGAGGCCGCTGCAGACGAGGCGGCCGAGTAACGCTCCCAGGCACAAACTATGAGATTCTCGATTATTAGCGAGATCCCCGGCAGGACCCGTCTTCAATTGGCGGGTCCTGTGCCAGAGAGCGATCTCGATGCACTTCTTAAGCTTGGTGGCGACATCGACGGCGTGCACAAGGTGCGCGTGTATGGCCGCATTGGCCAGATGGCGCTGGAGTACGACGAGCCGCGCCGCGCGAGCGTGCTCGATGCCTTGGGCGCGCTCGATGCTCAAGCTATCGCCGATGCCAAGTCGGGCTACGTGATGCAACTCGAGCCGCGCAAGCACAAGCTCGTCATGGATCTTGCCACACTCGTCGGTGCCCATTACGCACGTCGCTGGTTCTTGCCCACGCCTCTGCGTGCGGTGTTTGTCGTGGCCGGTTACATGACCTTTTTGCGCGCCGCTCTCCGTGAGCTCGCGCAGCCGCGCTTGACCGTTCCCGTGCTAGACGCTTCGGCCATCGGCATCTCGTTTGTCAAACGCGACGTCGACACCGCGGGCCAGACGATGTTCCTGCTGGGCGAGCTGCTTGAGGACTACACGCGCGCCATGAGCGAAAACGAGCTCATCAACTCGCTGCTCGATGTGCCCGACAAGGCGCAGAAGGTCGTCGGCGACACCGAGGTAAGCGTTGCCGCGACCGAGCTTGAGCCCGGCGACCTAGTCGCCGTGCGCACTGGCATGTCCATTTGCATCGACGGCGTGGTCGAGCAGGGGAGCGCCATGGTCAACCAGGCGACCCTGACTGGCGAGCCGCTGGCCGTCGAGCGCAGCGTGGGCGACGACGTGTTCGCCGGCACCGTCGTGGAAGATGGCAGCATCTTGGTGCGTGTGCGCGCCAATACGGCGCAAACCAAGCTGCGCTCGATCGTCTCACTCGTGCAGACGGCCGATTCGCTCAAGTCCGAGGGCCAGTCGCATATGGAGGATCTTGCCAACAAGATTGTTCCGTGGAACTTCCTGCTTGCGGGCCTTGTCGCTCTCACCACGCGTAGCCTCATCAAGACCTCGGCGGCACTGATGGTCGACTACTCGTGCGCACTCAAGCTCACGGGTTCCGTCGCCGTTATGACTGCCATGAGCGATGCCGCCAAGATGGGCGTGATGGTCAAGGGTGCTAAGTACTTTGAGTCGTTTGCCAAGGCCGACACCATTGTGTTTGATAAGACCGGCACGCTCACCGAGGCGCAGCCGCGTCTTGCCTGCGTACTCACCACCGACGGCTGGAGCGAGGACGAGATCCTGCGCCTTTCCGCTTGCTTGGAGGAGCATTTTCCGCATCCGGTGGCGCGTGCCGTGGTCAACGCTGCTCACGAGCGTGGGCTCGAGCACCGCGAGCGTCACGCTGCGGTCGAGTATATTGTGGCGCATGGTATCGCTTCGTCCATCGAAGGGCGTCGCGCGATTATCGGCTCGGCACACTTTGTGTTTGAGGATGAGGGCGCGCAGCTCGAATCCGACATCAAGGAGCGCATCGAGTCCCAGATGCAGGGCTTGTCGCCGCTGTACCTGGCGGTCGACGGCACCGTTGTGGGCGTGCTCGGCATCGAGGACCCGCTTAAACCCGGGGTCCGCGAGGCCATCGCCGACTTGCACGCGTTGGGCGTTAAGCACGTGGTCATGCTCACGGGCGACTCGGAGCGCACAGCCGAGCGCATTGCTCGCGAGGCAGGTGTCGACGAGTTTAAGGCCGAGCTGCTGCCCGAGGACAAGTACGCGTATGTTGAGCGCATTAAGGGCGAGGGGCGCCACGTTGCCATGGTGGGCGACGGCGTCAACGATTCGCCGGCGCTCGGTTTGGCCGACGTGGGGCTGGCAATGGGCGGTGGAAGCGACATCGCCAAGGAGGTCGCCGATATCATCCTGACCGATACGGATCTCGCCGCGATCGTGCGCCTGCGCCGCATGAGTCAGGGGCTTATCGACCGTCTGACGAGTTCGTATTCCAAGGTGATGCTCACCAACTCGGCGCTGTTGGCATTGGGTATTACCGGCATGATCACTCCACAGACGTCGTCGCTGCTGCACAACGGCTCGACGATTGCCTACAGCCTGAGCAACGCGAAGGCGTACCTGCATTAGCAGACGTGTTCGCCCACGTTATCTGGCCTGCGCCCAGACGGCATCGGTGTCGTTCGAGCGCAGGCCTTTTTGCGTTTGACCATTTGCTAGCTTCTATATATAGTGGTGCTAGCAGGGCTAGCAATTGAAGGGAGCGGGATCGACGTGGGTGCTGTTAGCGGCATGGCGCAGGTGAACGTTCGCGTAGATCGCCAGGTCAAGAACCGTGCCGAGGAGGCACTGCGGCTTTCGGGCGGGTCACTGCCCGAGCTCATCAAAAAGGTCGTGGCCAAGGTCGCACAGGGTGGCGGGCAGTGCGAAGAAGTGCTGTCTGCCGTTGATGGCCGGCAACAGACCGTCGCGCCCGATACTCCGTTTGCTGCGTCGTGGGCAGCGGCAGACCGGCTTTATGCTGATTTGGGCATCGCTGCGTCGCCCGTATCCGACGATCGCGATTGGGACGCAATCTATTCCGACGCCATGGATGAGCATTATCGCCAAAAGGGGATGATCCAGTGAGTGGGGCGCCTCTCAAGATCATGGTAGACGCCAACGTATGGGTCGATTCGTTTTGCGTCGACCATGCCGAGTCGCTTGCCGCGCGTGCGTTTATTGGGCAGGCGACGGAGACGGGGGCGTTGCTGTTCTTTCCGGTGCATATCGCTAAGGACGTGCTGTACGTTGTCCAGCACGAGCTGAAGCGTAGCGTTCTTGCCAGCGGGGGAGCGCTCGACGAGGCTTCTGCCCGTGCAATTGGCGATGCGGCGCTGGCGTTTGTTCGGAACATGACCGAAAACGCCACGGCCGTGGGCGCTGATGCATCCGATCTGTGGCTAGCCGACAAATATCTGACGCTCCACCGCGATTACGAGGACAATTTGGTGCTCACCGCATGCAAACGCGCCCAGGTTGATTACTTGGTGACCAACGATCGCAAACTGCTCGAACATGCCGATCTTGCAGCAAAGACGCCTCGTCAAATGATGCCGATTCTGGCCTTGGCCGAACGCGGCGGCGCGGCTATCGGTTGACGCGAACTGTTTGCGGGCCTCTTGGACGACGATGCGCCAAGGGACCCGCGTCTGCTATTTACAAAAGCTCGGCCTTAATGGCGGGACTTTCTGCGAGCTGCTCGGCTGCCTTTTCGTCGGAGCTGTCGAGTGCTGCCAGACTGCGGTAGACCCACTCGTTGACCTGGGTGTTCTTGACGCCTGCGGTCTGCATAAGGGCGCCTACCTCGCGGATTGCTGCGAGCAGATCGGCTTTGG
>CAJJVE010000107.1:0-6134 GCA_905196265.1 uncultured Collinsella sp.
ATAGCGAGTAAAGGTCCGGGGCCTCGCTACGGGGCAGCCAAGTTGATGTAGCTGAGATGCGGCATGCGGTCTGCTCACTCCTCGAAGTTCTTAGCGGAAATAATTTGAGCTGCAGCTGCGATTTACTTGCGATGGCGGTTGAGCTGCAGCTGAGTATTTATTGGACCTCGAACCCTATACTCGATGTTCGCTTTGTTCATTGAGTTACCCTTTGCATGAGGCCGGGACATATCGTCCCGCCCGCAGTTTCGCAGGCCGAAGGCCGAGAATGTTTGAGGACGGGATGATATGTCCTGGCCTTCCGGGAGAGTTACTTATGAACTACGCGAACATTAAGTATTTCGATATTGCTGATGGGGAAGGCGTTCGTACTTCTCTGTTTGTGAGTGGGTGCCGTCGTGGGTGCAAGAATTGCTTTAACTCTGTCGCGTGGGACTTTGCTGCGGGCGAGCCGTTCGATCGCGCCGTCGAGGATAAGATTATCGAGAGTCTCGACCATCCCTTTATCGATGGCCTGACGATTCTGGGCGGCGAGCCCATGGAGCCCGAGAATCAGGCGGGGCTTGTTGACTTTATCGAACGCGTGCGTGTGGCCTATCCTGCGGGGTCGGGCAAGACCATTTGGTGCTTTACCGGCGACGTGCTCGAGGAGCTTATGCCGGGTGGCCGTCATCATACCGAGGTGACGGACCGTATCCTGGCCTGCCTCGACATGTTGGTGGACGGCCCGTTCGTTCAGGATCTGTACGATATCTCGTTGCGCTTTAGGGGCTCGAGTAATCAGCGGGTGATCGACATGAACGCCACGCGCACTCGTGCCGCGCGCGAGGGCGTTTCGCTTTGCGACGCTGTGGAACTTTGGCGGGACGATCCGGTCTATTCGACCCATACTATGTAACTTGTGGCCGATGCCGGAGGGCGTGGTACCATAGCGCGAACGCAAAATCGGAAAAGTGAGGCCCAGATGGTCGATCAGGAAAAAGTCGAGGCCGCCATAAGGCTGTTGCTTGAGGGCATAGGCGAGGACCCAACTCGTGAGGGCCTGCTGGAAACGCCGGCGCGCGTCGCCCGTATGTATGGCGAGATTGCCGGCGGCATGGATCAGAGCGCCGAGGAGCACCTGTCCAAAACCTTTGCCGTCGCTTCGAACGATTTGGTTATCGAGCGCGACATTACGTTTTACTCGCTGTGCGAGCACCATCTGCTGCCGTTTTATGGCAAGGCTGCGATCGGCTATATCCCTAACGGTCGTGTGGCGGGTTTGTCTAAGCTTGCCCGCACGGTTGAGGTCTATGCCCGTCGACTGCAGCTGCAGGAGCAGCTGTGTGCACAGGTTGCCGATGCCCTCATGGATTATCTTGCTCCCCAAGGAGCGATCGTACTGATGGAAGCCGAGCATATGTGCATGACCATGCGCGGCGTGCAAAAGCCCGGTACCAAGACCGTAACGCTTGCTCGTCGCGGTGTCTTTGAGACCGATCCATCGCTCGAGGAGCGATTCTTTAGGATGCTGGGCCGCTAACCATGAGAGTCGTCAACGACTTTGCATCGAAGACCGATGAGGGGACGCCGCGTCGCGGCTTTATGGCTTCGGGCCTGACTCCCTTTGGTGCCATGCCTCGTATCGATTACATCTGTGCCAACGGGTTGTTCCGGCGGCACCTGGGCAACATTGCACAGCTGGAATCGGGGCGCATCTTTTGCCGCCACGGTATTGACCATCTGCTCGATGTCGCTCGCATTATGTGGATTAAGAATCTCGAGGAAGATCTCGAATTTGACCGTGAGGTCATCTACGCCACGGCACTTCTTCACGATATCGGCAAAGATGAACAGTACGAATCGGGTATATCCCATGATGTTGCAAGCGAACGCGTCGCTGATGCGATTCTCGGCGGCATGCCCGATGACGTAGCGTTTGAGCCGGCCGATGCCGCAGCCATTAAGACGGCCATTCTGGGCCATCGAAAGCTGCGCGTGAACAGCCAACCGCTCGAGCGCCTGCTCTATGCAGCCGACAAAGCGTCGCGCGCCTGCTTTGCATGCCCCGCGCGCAATGCTTGCAACTGGAGCGATGATAAAAAGAACCTGTCGATTCGCGTGTAGTTAGTTTACGCGGTCGGGGTTCTAAACGAAGGAGACGATCGCGATGAGCAACAAGAAACTGCCCGAGAATGCAACCAAGACTGAAGGCGCCGAGCTCGCCCGCCGTGGAAGGGGCGAAATATCCACCGCAACGGCGGTTCCCCACGTGAGCTATGACGATCTGCGCCATGCTGACCGCATTACTATCGACGGTCTCGAGGTCTTTGCCAACCACGGCGTGTATCCCGAAGAGAACGCGCTGGGCCAGAAGTTCATCGTGTCCTTGGTGCTCTATGCCGACCTGCGTGCAGCGGGGGAGCACGATAACCTGGACGCTTCGATTGACTACGGCTCGGTGTGCCACGATGTCGATGGCTATCTGCGCGAGCATACGTTTAAACTCATCGAGGCGGCAGCCGAGGGTGTGGCCCAGATGCTGCTGCGTCGTTACCCCTTGCTGCTTGGTGTGCGCATAAAGCTCGATAAGCCGTGGGCGCCCGTCGGTCTTCCCCTGGCAAGCTGCGGCGTCGAAATCGAGCGCGTGCTCTAACCGGTTCTAATACGTCTCTATGGGTGGCTGCTTGAGCCGCTGCGACAGGGCTCTATTGTTGGGGCAGTACGTATCGAGCAGGGCGTGAAACCGCTGATTGTGGCTTGGCTCGAGCAGGTGGACGAACTCGTGGGCGACAACCATGTCGAGACACTCGATGGGATAGGCGGCGAGTTCGCGTGCGATGCGAATGGCTCCGGTCTTGGGTGTGCATGAGCCCCAGCGCGTCTTCATACTGCGTACGCAAACGCGGGAAACGGCGATACCCATTGCGATTTCGTATGCATGCACCATATCGCGCAGCGCTGTGGTGACCTCGGATGCATAGAGCTGGTCGATGCGGGTCTGGAGCTCATCGGACGTCAGGCCGTCGAGGGTTGCGCGCCGCTTGGCCTGTGGGCGTTCGTTCGATTTGTCGGCACCCATAAAACTTGCGAAGGTGGCCTGCTTGGGCCGCGGTGCGGGTGATGCAAAGTTGCGATCGAGTGCGTCCTGTACCGTGATGGGCTTGCCCCAAAGCGCAATGATGGACGAGGGACTGAGCGGCTCTCGCGCCGTCGCCTGATGTTGCTCACGCTGGTCAAGTCGGCTGATAATCCAGGCGCTGTTGCGCTTCACAAACGCTTCGATACGCTCGCGGCTGGCGCCGAGCGGTGCGCTGGCGTGGGCCTCACCGCTCGATGTGACGCGTAGGTTGAAGTTCTTGACGCGCTTTTTGGTAACGACGACGGGGATGGATGTGCCATCCGGTCGGGATACGGTAATCGTAAATTGCTGCGTCAAAAGCGGTCCTTCAGATTGGGGACGGGCCGGCATGTCGACCGTTCGGCATACCGGCCCGCTCAAGGGATGTGAAATTAATAGCGCTCAAAGAAGGCAAGCGCGTTGTCGCTGCAGAGCTTTTGCATCACGGTCTTGCCAAAATGCTTGGAAAGCATGTTCTGGAACTCGGGCATCTTGCTGGCATCGGAGAGGAAAGCGGGCACCGTGGCACCGTCCCAGTCGCCGCCGAGCGCGATGGCGTCCTCGCCGCCCAGGTCGAGCCAGTGCTCGATATGTGCCGCCAGCTGGTCGAAGGTGACGTCTGCAGCGGTCTCGTCGGTTGCGTCGTTGGAAAGGAACTCGCTGCAGTAGTTGAGGCCGACGATACCGCCCATGTCGCGAATGGTGCGGAACTGGTCGTCGGTGAGATTGCGCTTGACGCCGCAGACGGTGCGGGAGTTGGAGTGGCTGGCGACGAAGGGGCGCGTGGCGTGGGCGACAACCTCGTCAAAGCACTCATCGTTGAGGTGGGAGACGTCGAGTACCATACCGGCGTGCTCCATCTGCGTAAGTGCCTCGATGCCGGCGGCGGTGAGGCCGGCGTGGGTATCGTGCCCGCTCGCGAGCGGTCCCTGCGCGTTCCAGCTGAGTGACGACATAAGCACGCCCAAGCTCTTGAGCACCTCGATCAGCGCGGGGTCCTCGGCAAAGAACGTGGCGTTTTCGATGGTGTGGATGCAAGCGACCTTGCCGTCCTTGAGCGCGGGGCGAATGTCTGCGGCGCTGCGTACGTTGACCATGCGGTCGTGGTTGAGCATTGCCTGGCCGCTCATATGCGCCATGATTTGCGCCTGGAAGCGCGCGGCGTGGGCGGCGGGAATCTCGTCGGGGACAAACGTGGCGAAGCACTGTGCCCACGGCGTGTTGCCGATCTTTGCGAGCGAGATGGCGCAGGCGTTGCCCTCGATGAGATCGAAATCTTGCGGATGCGTTTCGTCGCCGGGGAAATAACCGTCGGTGCCGGCGGTAAAGCGCAGGTCGAGATCGAGCGTGGCCCAGCCGATGCGGTCAGCGGTGTCGCAGTGTAGGTCAAATACGGGATATGCCATGGTTCCTCCGGTTGCAGCGTTTCTTTGCAAACTGTCATTGAATTGTATGACTAGGGTATAGTTAGCGCCATATGTTCATGGCGGCCCGCGTTGTGCGCCGCCCTTATTACGGAGGTTACCATGTCCAACCAGGGCAAGAAGGTCAAGACCCATTATCGCGGCACGCTCGATGACGGCACGCAGTTCGATAGCTCCTACGATCGCGGCGAGCCGCTGGAGTTCACCTGCGGCGCCGGTCAGATGATCAAGGGCTTCGACGCCGCTGTTGTCGACATGCAGGTGGGCGAGAAGAAGACCGTGCACATCCCGGCTGCCGATGCCTACGGCGAGCACAATCCCGAGATGGTTATTACCTTCCCGGCCGAGCAGGTTCCCAACATCGAGCAGATCGAGAAGGGCATGAAGCTCTTCCTGTCCACGCCGAGCGGCATGCCTGTCCCCGCCGTCGTCATTGACGTGACGCCCGAGGCCGTGACGCTCGACGCCAACCACGAGTTGGCCGGCAAGGACCTCAACTTTGATATTGAGCTCGTCGAGGTCGAGGGCTAGAGCATGCCTGAACGCTTGGTTTCGACGACATGTTTGGGAAATCTCAACGATCCGTCCTATGAACTCCTGCTTCGCCGGGAGCTGGGCGGTGTCTTTGAGGTCGATGAGCTACTGCTCGATTGGGACCAGGCTGATGTATGCGTGTTTGTGGGCGTGACGGAGCTGGGGCGCACGATCGATGTTCGGCTGGATGCTACCGACGGTGGTCGTCTTGCCGACGGCGACGTGCTCGCCATTGACCGTTCGGGCGTGGTGCCCGTGGCGGTTGTCGTGCGCCTGCGCAGCGCCGAGGTTTATTTGGTCGAAGTCGACCGCATGGATCCGATTGCGCTCGTGCATGCGTGCTGGGAGATCGGCAACATGCATGCGCCGCTCTTCCGGGGCGACTCGGACGAGCATACCGTGCGCATGTATACGCCGGTGCAGCCTGTTTTGGGCCGCATGCTCCGGGGTATCGAGGGCGTTCGCCTCTCGGTGGTTACCCGTGAACTCGATACGGACCGGCGCTTTGCGTCGAGTGCGGCGGAGGTCGTCGTTAGCATGGCTCCGGACTTTACCATCGTAAAGAAGGCGCGCGGTTAACGTGCGTATGAGTAAGACGGACTTTGAGAGGCAGCTATTCAAAGTCCGTCTTACTGTTGATGAGGTGCTTTGGGGGAAAGCATATGGGTCTTGAGGGAATCAAGCTGATTGCATGCGATTTGGACGGCACGTTGCTGCATCCGGGGGAGCGCGAGCCGCGTTCCGAGGCCTTTGAGCTTATCGATGAGCTACATCGTCGCGGTATCGTGTTTATGCCGGCGAGTGGTCGTCAATATGCGAGCTTGCGCTACCTGTTTGCCCCGGTGGCCGATGAGCTCGCCTATGTATGCGAAAACGGAGCCCTGGTGATGAGCGAGGGGCGTGCCGTGGTCAAGCGCTCTATGGAGCGTAGCCTTGCTATGGATATCGCGAATGCTGTGGTTGCGTATCCCCATGCCGACGTGACCCTTTCGTGTGAGGGACACCTCTACACCATGAGCGGCAACGATGCGTTCGTCGACCATTTGCGCTATGAGGTCCACTGCGACGTGGCGGTG
>CAJJVE010000108.1:0-6106 GCA_905196265.1 uncultured Collinsella sp.
CCCGCCCGAACGGTTGGCATCCGACAGATACAGGTTGTTATCCTGCGGGTTGTAATGATCGGTGAGCTCACCGGCGACACCCTTGATACCCACGGCATTGCAGCCGTTGGCGTCGAGCATGCGGCGAGCGACCGTGGCACCCGTATCGCCGTCCGAGCGCACCTTAGACCACGTCTTGTACGTCGAGTTGATATAGCTCTGCGCGGCAAGACCGAGCACCGTACAGACAAGAACAACCAGCAGGTACAGCGGGTCGATGCCAAAGCCGTATCCATAGTAATAAGGCATGCGAATTCCTCCGAATCGAGTTACACGTTGGAGGCATTCTACCCATTCGACTGACCAGCAAATCAACATCGATGTTTTGGCAATGTCAGCGAAAACGGCCGAGAGCGAGCAAGGTGACGTGAAAGAGAAGCGACGCGTACTTCGGTACGCGAGCGACGATTGAACGTCAGATTGCCGCTCTCGGCCGTTTGCAGCGTCGAGCTGTTACGCGGTTTGGTAAAACCGCGTAACTATATACCTACAGCAATTCAATTTTGCCGTCTTTGACCGTCAACCCCATATTGCCCGAGAGCAAATCGTCCAGGCGCGAGCCCACGAGCTCAAAGCGCCAGCCTTCGCGCAGGGGGCTCTGCTCGGGATGCTCAATATAGTCGGCCAGGTCATCGCGCGAGGCAATGACCGAGGTCGCCACGCCCGAGCGCTCGGCAACCAGGCGAATGAGCGCATACATCAGGTCCGTCACGCTCTCCAACTCCGGCGAAATCTGACGGTGCCCGCGCACCATGAGCGGCAGGCGATCGTGCGGGCAGCTCGCGCCGCGCTTAATGGCCATGAGCGCGCCGTCCACGTCGCGTTCCCCCAGCTGATCGGTGCCACGGATGCTGCGGAACTCCTCAACACGCACGGGATTACGTTTAACCAGGGCCAGCAGCGTATCGTCGGACATGACCCACTTACGCGGGATGTTGCGGCGCTCGGCGCGGTCCTCGCGCCAAGCGGCAAGCTCGCGCGCGATGCCCAACTGGTGACGGCTACACGAGTTGATGCGCTTGACCTTGCGAAACGCCTCATGGCGGTCGGCGCGGTAGTGCGACTCGTCGGCAAGAGGACGCAACTCATCGAGCACCCAGTCTACCCGGCCCAGCTCGCGCAGGCGACTCATCATCTCGGTATAAGCGACAATCAGGTACTTAACGTCATCGATCGCGTACTCAATCTGCTTATCGGTCAGCGGGCGGCGCGACCAGTCGGTCAGCGACTCGGTCTTAGGCAACGAAACGCCGCAAAACGTCTGCACGAGCGCGCCGTAGGAAATCTGCTGGCGCTCGCCCAAAAAGGCGGCGGCGACCTGCGTGTCAAAAATGGGACGCGGCAGCACGCCCACGGTATGGAGCATAACCTCCATATCCTGCGAGCAGGCGTGAAACACCTTGGTCACGCTCTCATCGCCCATAAGCTCGGCGAGCGGCGACAGGTCGTCAATCACCAGAGGATCGACCGCGACGCTCTCGGCAGGGGTGGCAATCTGGACCAAGCACAGGCGCGGATGGAACGTGCGCTCGCGCAAAAACTCGGTATCGACGGCAATCGCGTCAAACTCACGGGCGCGCTGGCAAAAGTCGAGTAGAGCCTGATGTGTGGAAATGTACATATCAACCCATCGAATAAGGTTAGGCCCGAAAAACACGGGTAGGATATCGGCATTGCCTTACAACTATACTCGGTTAGTCACAGAACGGGAACGTAAGTATGCGCTGCCTTATCATCCACAACCCGGCATCGGGCCCCAGCTCAGATGAAATCTACGCGTTCACGCACGCCCTCGCGCAGGGCGGCGACGAGGTCGTGATGCGTTTTATCGGCGATGGCATGGAACCCGAGGACGCCGTGGCAGACGTGCGCGAGTTTGATCGCGTGGTGATTTCGGGCGGCGACGGCACCGTCTCCAACGTGCTCGACCAGATGCGCGGATGCGGCGTCCCCACGCTCGTCTTCCCCTCCGGCACGGCCTGCCTGTTCTTCAACAACATCGGCAATGCCCCCGAGGCCGCGGCGCTCGCCAAGGCCTGCCGCGTCGGCCGTACCGTCAAGGCGGACATGGGCGAGCTCTTTTGGCTCGACGAGAACGGCAACGAAAAGCGCCACGGCTTTATCATCATCGCCGGATCGGGCTACGATGCCGAGATCATGATGAAGGCCGCCCCCGCCAAAAACGACATCGGCGAGATCGCCTATTTCCTCTCCGCGCTCGCCACACCCAACCCCACGGTGGCGCACTTTACGATTGAGCATGACGGCATTGTCGAGGAGCTCGATGGCATCTGCTGCATGGCCGGCAACACCTCGGTCATTCAAAACGACATCAACCTGTTCCCCGATTGCCGTATGAACGACGGCATGGTCGACATCGCGGTCATCGAGCCCGTAAAAACCGTCCAGCTGCTCCCGACCGTGATCACCGCCGCGCTCGACCCCGCCGGCAAGGTGCTCGGCCGCCCGCAGTTCAAGATCATCCAGACCAAAGAAGCCAAGATCACCTGCACGCCGTCGCTGGGCATGCAGTTCGATGGCGAGATCATCTCCAGCAACTCGGGCGTCTTTGGCGCCCGCGCACTTCCGCAATGCCTCGACCTCATCGTCGACGAATTCTCCCCACTCGGAAAATAGGAGGACCCCATGAACGACACTCCCCTGCCCGGCTTTATCGTCATTGTTCTGGCCATGCTCATCGGCTATGCGATCAACGTGATCCACCGCCGGAAGAAGTAATTCCACATCGGTATGATATTCATCCAATTATCGTCTCCCCCGTTGTTTATGCATTTGCCAAACAGCGGGGGATTTTTCTTTGCGCCCCGTGCAAGGCACTTTATTCAGGCACAGTAATTGCAGGGCGTCTTTATTTAAATAAAGCTAGATAATGAGTATTATTGTCCGCTCATCGCATATTTTAGGACGCTCATCGAGTATTTCATCGAAATAGATGAATACTATTTAGACTTCCGATAGGCTAATAGATGTATTTATTAGCTGAGATTCCACATAGTTTTGCGGGATCTCAACAGTTGGGAGGGATCATGAGGTTTACTCATCCTGTCAACACGCTCAAAAAGCTCGGCTGCGGCCTTGCGTTTGGAGCAGCGGCTATCATGGCCATGCCGACTTCGGCGCTCGCCTGCACCCAGATCTACATGGGTAGCAAGCTCACGGCAGACGGCAACACGTACTATGGCCGTTCCGAGGACTTCGGTCCGCGCTATGTCAAGCACTTTGGCATTGAGCCCGCACACAAGGACGGCAACGAGTACACATCGGTCGAGTCCGGTTTTGAATACAAGTCCAAGGGCGCAACCTACCGCTACACCTTCGTTCGCGACAACCCCTCGCAGTGGGAAGATCGCAACGACGCATATTCCGAGGCTGGCATCAACGAGAAGGGCGTTTCCTGCTCTGCCACGCTGAGCACCTCCTATAACGAGAAGGCCGAAGAGGCCGACCCCATCACCGAGGAGACCGGCATTGGCGAGTACAGCTATGCCAGCGTCATCCTGGGCGAGAGCGCCACGGCCCGCGAGGGCGTCGAGCTCATCGGCAGCCTGATCGACGAGCAGGGCGTCTGCTCCAACGACCAGATCATCATCGCCGACAGCACCGAGACCTGGCTGTTCGCCGCGCTTTCCGGCCATCAGTGGATTGCTATGAAGCTCGCCGATAACATCGCCTCGCTCAACCCCAACATCGGCAACCTCACCTATAACGTCGACCTCGATGACACCGAGAACTGTCTCCATTCCGAGGGCATCGAGTCCATGCCTAAAGAGAAGGGCTTTGCCGAGTACACCGACGGCAAGTTCGACGTCGCCAAGACCTACGGCGAGGAGATCGGCGAGGCCGGTATGCACCAGTGGTCGCGCTATATCCAGGGTCGTGATTACTTCATGGCCCCGCTGGCTGAAGGCACTGACTACGAGATCGTCAAGGACGAGCGTGAAGACGCTCGCGCCACGACCGGCGCCCTGGTCCACGAGATGCAGCCGCTGTTCTTCCAGCCCGGCAAGTCCGACTGGAACACCTTTGAGATGATCCGTTCCTTCGCCGCTCGCGGCGAAAATGTTGCCGGTCTCAACGCCAACACCGACGGCGCCTATGCCATCGGCTCCAACCGCAACACCGAGATCCACACCTTCCAGATCCGTCAGGGCATGGATCCCGAAATCGCGACCATCCAGTGGGAGATGCTCTCCAACGCCGAGTTCTCCGTCGCCATCCCCCTCTACTCTGCACTGCTCACCGAGGTCAGCCCCTACTTTAGCGATCAGGATATCTCCTTCGATCACTGCGAAGAGGAAGATGTCGTGAACAACGAGGAGCCCAAGAACTCCATCAACTACGTCCTCATGGACATCAACACGCTCGCCTATGAGAACCGCGACCACTGCGCTACCGGCGTCCGCGCCTACCTCGATGCTCTGCAGAAGGAACTCATCGAGCAGAACCTGACCGTCGACGAGGCCATGCAGGCCGCCGAGGACACCGAGGCCCGCACCGCCCTGGCCAACAAGGCCGGCAAGGCTGCAACCAAGAACACCTATCTCAAGTGCAAGGCCATGCTCGAGGAGATGCGTGACTACCTCAAGGAGGAGGATTTCTCCGAGGAGTTCGTCCCGAGCGACTACGATGCCGACAACGACTGCCTGGTCGAGTCCATCACCTACGCCGACGAGGCCCTCTCCGATGAGGACGTAGCCGAGCCCGAGGTCGAAGAGAAAGAGGCCGCCGAGGAAAAGTCCGAGGGCAACAACATGGCCGCCATGGCCGTTGGCGCCGTCGTCATCATCGGTGTCTGCGCCTTCGTGCTTTATCGTCGCAAGAAGGCCTAAGAACCCCCACCTTAAGGCGCGGGCGGGATGGCCAAGGTCGCCCGCCCGTCCAGCCGCCCATTCGACCGGCGGGAAACGTCGCCGAAATCTTTTCAAAAAAGATTCCCTGCACACACTTCGCTGTGCTATAGTGCAGCGCAACAGCAACTAGGTGCGACCGCGCCACGGTATCACGAAAGGAGCCACCGACATGAAGAACACGATGAAGTCTCTCAACAACTGGTGGTGGCGTGATGCGAATACGATCGGTCGACGGTGAGTCCCTCACACCTGTTTTTGCGCTCTAGGTGATTGGAAGGCCTCCGGTTTCGACCGGGGGCCTTTTTCTATCTCGAGCCCGATCGCATTCGCATCACGCGCCTCCGCTTTCTTCTCTTGCACTTCCCTTCCGAAAGGATTTTCACCATGTCTCAGAACACCACCACCGCCCAGCCCCGCACCGTCCAGACCGCCGACCGCGGCAAACTCGACGTCCGTGCCCTCGTCTTGCTCGCCATCCTGCTTGCCGCCGGCTTCATCCTCAACTTCACCGTCGGCAAGGCCATCTCCGGCATCTCGGGCGGCATGATCAGCCCCGAGTTCATCATCTCGGCCTTCTGCCTCACCATCCTGGTCGTGCGCCCCAACATCGGTCAGGCACTCGTCATCGGCCTGATCTCGGCCGCCGTGATCCAGATCACCACCACCTCGCCGTTTGTCGATTTTGCCGCCGAGGGCATCGCTGCCATGCTCATGGCCGTCATTGTCAACGCTGCCGCCAAGGACGGCCAGGTTAAGCCCGCCGTCGCCATCGTCGCAGCCTTCGTGACCACCTTTGTCTCGGGCGTCATCTTCATGGTCATCAAGATGGCCATGCTCGGCGTGGTGAGCGAGCTCGCCGCTGCCATGCTGCCCGTCGTCGCCATGACCGCCGTCTTTAACGCCATCCTGGTCGGCGCCCTCTATCTGCCCATCCAGAAGGCCCTGAAGCTCAACTAACCCATCGCGGCCCCACCACCAAAGACTGTCCCAAACAACGAGCTTTTGGGGACGTTCTTAAACGACTCGTCATGTAAGAACGTCCCCGATGACTATGAAAGGTATCCATGGAAACGATCATCAATGTCGACGATGTCTCGTTCTCCTATGGCACGCAGACCGAGCAGGCGCTTAAGCATATCCCGCTCAGCGTGAACAAGGGAGATTTTATCGGAATCATTGGGCCCTCGGGCGTCGGC
>CAJJVE010000109.1:0-6067 GCA_905196265.1 uncultured Collinsella sp.
AGCGGCTCGATGAGGTCGAAGTGCACGCCCTCGGGGAACGGGATCAGGTTGTGGTGGCTCTTGATGGTGGCCGTCTTGCCGCCCGTCTTGCGAGCGCCGGACTCGATGATGTCGGGGTAGATGGTGCCCTGAGCCAGATACTTGACCGGCTTGCCATCGGTCTCGAGCTGCTGCGCCACGGCGAAGAACTCTTTCCAGAACTGCGTACCGATGATGCGGCGCTTCTCCTCGGGCTCGGTCACGCCGGCCAGAAGCTCGGCGTAGCGGTCCTCGGCGTGGACGTGGATAAAGTCGACGTCAAACTGCTTGGTGAAGACCTCCTCCACCTGCTCGGGCTCGCCCTTGCGCAGCAGACCGTGGTTGATGAACACGCAGGTCATCTGCTTGCCCACGGCACGAGCACCCAGCGCAGCCACGACGGAGGAGTCGACGCCGCCGGACAGGGCCAAAATCACGCGGTCGTTGCCGACCTTCTCGCGGAACTCGGCCGTCATGGTCTCGACCAGGTTGTCCATGCTCCAGTTGGGCTCCAGGCCGCAGATCTCAAACAGGAAGTTGCTCAGCAGCTGCTGACCATACTCGGAATGCTTGACCTCGGGGTGAAACTGCGTGGTGAAGATCTTGCGCTCGGGGCACTCCATGGCGGCAACCGGGCACACGTCGGTGCTGGCAGTAACGGTAAAGCCCTCGGGCACCTCGGAAACGGCGTCGCGGTGGCTCATCCACACGGTCTGCTCCATGGGCGTGGAGTTAAAGAGCTTGGCGCCGGCCGTGCGCGTAATGGTTGCGCGGCCGTACTCGCCCACCTCGGAGTGGCCGACCTTGCCGCCGAGCGTCACGGCCGTGATCTGATGGCCGTAGCAAAAGCCCAGGACGGGAAGGCCCAGGTCAAAGATGGCAGGATCGATGGACGGAGCGTCCTCGGCGTACACGGAGGCCGGACCGCCAGAAAGGATGAGCGCGGAGGCGTTCATATCGCGAATCTCGTCGGCCGAGATGTCGCAGGGGACAATCTCGGAATACACGTTGAGGTCGCGGACGCGACGGGCAATGAGCTGACCGTACTGCGCACCAAAGTCGAGTACGAGGACCTTTGCGGAAGCCTTTTGATCCATGGTTTCCCCCTCTTGTTGGCGGGGAGCCGGTGCCCACCCGCGTGAATGAACAAAAATAACTTTCATAGTGTACACGTTATATGGGGTTTCTCGCCCCTCGCAGCCATCAGCGCACGGCAAACGCACGACCTGGCCCCTATTTGACGGCGATTGAAGTGTTACCAAACGTTACAGATGATGTAATACGTTTGAACATTGGACGCCCTGTGCCACAATACTGCCGAACGACTCCGCCCTTGCGGCGGCAAATACGATAGGAATACCAGCATGAAGCGCATCCTTCTCATCGCCACGGGCGGCACCATCGCATCGACCGAGGACGGCAACGGCCTCTCCCCCGCCCTGACCGGTGAGGAGCTCGCCCAGAGCGTCCCCGAGATCTCGGGCCTCTGCGAGCTCGACGTCGTGCAGCCCATGAACATCGACAGCACCAATATGCGCCCAAGCGACTGGATGCGGATCCGCGACGTCATCGTCGAGGGTTATGCCGACCATGACGGCTTCGTAATTCTGCACGGCACCGATACCATGAGCTACACCGCGGCGGCGCTTTCCTATCTGATTCAGGACAGCCCCAAGCCCATCGTGCTCACCGGCTCGCAAAAGCCCATGGGCAACCCCTTTACCGATGCCAAGCTCAATCTGTACCAGAGCCTGCTCTATGCGCTCGACGAGCATTCGCACGATGTATCGATTGTGTTTGGCGGCGTCGCCATTGCCGGCACGCGCGCCCGCAAACAGCGCACCATGAGCTTTAACGCGTTCATTAGCGTCAACTACCCGCCCATTGCCTACATCCGCAATGACCGCATCGTGCGCAATGGGCTTCACGGCACGCATCAGAATGAGAGCCCAGTTCGTTTCTACGACAGCATCGACCCGCACGTGTTTGTCCTTAAGCTCACGCCCGGCGTGAACCCGGGCATCCTCGACGCCCTTGCCGATAGCTACGACGCCGTGATTTTGGAGACCTTTGGCATTGGCGGTATCCCCGAGTTTGGTGAGTCAGGCGAGTCGTTCCAAGAGGCTATTTTCCGCTGGGTCGATTCGGGCCGCACTGTCGTTATGACCACGCAGGTCCCCGAAGAGGGCCTCGATCTGGGCGTTTATGAGGTCGGCCGTGCTTACGCCGATCATCCGGGTATTCTGCGCGGCGACGACATGACCACCGAGACGCTCGTGGCCAAGACCATGTGGGCACTCGGCCAGTCACGTGATGCCGCCGAGATCCAGCGCCTGTTCTACAGCCAAGTCAACCACGACCGCATCCCGATGGCGTAATCCCTAAGGCAGTTCCACTTATCGCAGCCTCAAACGACAGGTGGTCCCCCTCGGGCCGTGCAAAAATCGGAGTATTCTGCAATTTCTCCGCCGGAGGCATAGAATCGGCCGACTGTTAGACGAACTTTTAGGGCGAAGAGGCCGTCTAGTAAATATTTATTCCACGTTTTTATTAAGCGTGTGGATTAACTACTGTAAAAAAGGCAAAGCCAGCCGCTCGAGCTACCATCTACGGCTGAACAGGTGCTGAATACTCGCGATTTTGCACATCGCAACCAGGGGGACCCGCCCAAAGAGCGTCAATTAGCAGCGGGGAACGCCCTATTCGATACCCTCGAGAAGCTCTGACACCGTCATACCGAGTGCGGGCGCGATCTTAAATAGAACCTTGAGCGTGAAATTTGCCGTCCCATCTTCGATTCGGTCGAGGTAGGGTCGGCTGATTCCTGTCGCCACACAAAAATCAACCTTGGAGATACCAAGGTCCCTGCGTGTCTCTTCGACCCGCCTGCCAAGAATCTGTTTCGCACGTTCGTCCATGCAGCCGAGTTTGAAATGGAGCCGAACATAAACGTAAACTATAGTTTACGTTTTGCCGAATACACAGGAGTTTTCTATGTCGGGTTCTTCGGTCCGCATGTACCGAGCCACGCTTCGCACAAACAGCGCGCCGCCCAAGCTCGTCGTCGTTGAAGCAGAATGCCTTTCGCCCGATGAGCGCACAGCATTTGCATTGCTATCAAGTCGCGTCGCCGCCGTTCTGATCCCTTGCCCGGCGCAAGGTGAACTTGCCATCCAATGCCAAGCGCACAGCTGCTTGCTCAATCAGACTGCCGTAATCGCAACCAGCCAGCGTGGCCTGCCCCTTCTCCTAGAAGCCGGTATCGCACTCACTCTTCGCGGCGCCGGATACGAAAACGAGGCCGCCGCCGACATGGTCTTTAAACCACGATCGAGCGGCGGCCTCGCAGCAGCCATTGAATATGCGTGCAGGCTCGTTGCCTAAAAGGACAAGCTAGAAACCAAAGCCAAAGCCCGTTCCAGTAATCGCCGAATACATAAAGTAGACGTTGATTACGTTGAGGAACACGCCCGTGATGCAGCCGTTACGCAGGTAGCGCTCGCACGCAAGACGTGCCATCACAGCGGAGTCCTCGTTGTTCTTTGCCTGGCGTCCCGCCGTAAAGTACGTCGCCACGCTCAGCAGCAGGTTGAGCACCGGCAGTGCCAGCAGCTCGTAGCTCTTACCCCAGCGCGTCACCTCGCCGGCTGCGTTAAACTTCGTTGCCACCTCGGGGCCAATGTTGGGGATAACACACGCTGCAACCACCAGCGGAATCACCGCAAGTACGAGCAGCGCAATACCCATGTAGCCAGCTTTTTTGCCATATTTAAACATATGCGTCGTCCTTACACGTTAAAGCGGAAGTGCACGACGTCGCCATCGGCCATGACATAGTCCTTGCCCTCAATACGCAGCTTGCCGGCGGCCTTGGCGCCCTGCTCGCCGCCGAGCTCGATGTAATCGTCGTAGCCAATAACCTCGGCCTTAATAAAGCCGCGTTCAAAATCGGTGTGGATGACGCCGGCGGCCTGCGGGGCGGTCGCGCCCTGACGAACCGTCCAGGCCTTGACCTCCATCTCGCCGGCCGTAAAGAACGACTGCAGGCCGAGCAGCTTATAGGCCGCCTGCGCGAGCACGTCCAGACCGGGCTGCTCCAGGCCCAGGCTCTCCAGGTAGTCGGCGGCGTCCTCGGGATCGAGCTCGGAAAGCTCGGCCTCGATCTTGGCGCAGATGGGCAGCGGCTTGACACCATCGATGGGCGCCAGGTCCTCGTTGAGCATATCCTCGTCCACGTTGGCCACATACAGGATGGGCTTCATGGTGAGCAGGAACAGACCCTTGGCGGCAGCACGCTCCTCGTCGGTCATCTCCATGGATGCGGCGCGCTTGCCCTCGTTGAGCCAGGCAAGCAGGCGCTTGGCCACCTCGAACTTGGGCATGAGCTCCTTGTCGCGCTTGGCCTCCTTCTCGAGCTTGGGCAGCTGCTTCTCGAGCGTGCCCATGTCGGCCAGGATGAGCTCGGTCATGATGGTGTCGGCATCGCCGGCGGGATCGACGAACTCGCCCGTGCGGCCCACCTCACGCATGACGTTGGGGTCCTTAAAGTAGCGCACGACCTCGCAGATAGCGTCGGTCTCGCGGATGTTTGCCAAGAACTGGTTGCCCAGGCCCTCGCCCTCGTTAGCGCCCTTCACCAGACCTGCGATGTCGACAAACTCGACCGTCGCCGGCACAATGCGGCCGGGGTTGACGATGTCGGCGAGCTTTTGCAGGCGGCTATCGGGCACATCGACGATACCCACGTTGGGGTCGATCGTGGCAAACGGGTAGTTGGCGGCAAGGCCGGTCTTTTTGGTAAGCGCGGTGAACAGCGTCGACTTGCCCACGTTGGGCAGGCCCACGATACCGATGGAAAGGGACACGACAGCTCCTTTTGGTACAGGTACTTCAAACTTCATAAGTATAGCGCCGCCGCAGCATCCGGGCGAATCCGGACACCGCGGCGGCGCAAATGAAGCAGAGATGCGTGAGAGTTCTAGACAGTAGTCCTTACTTAAGCTCGGGCCAGAAATCCTTGTTGGCCTCGATGAGCTCGTCCAGGATCTGCTTAGCAACGCTTGCCGAAGGAATGGTCTTGGAGAGCGTGAGCGCCTGCCAGAGCTTCTGGTAGCTGCCCTCGACCCAAGCCTGGACAACGAGCTTCTCGACGGAAACCTGCTGCTCCATCAGGCCCTTCTGGAACTGCGGGATCGGGCCCTGGCAGATCTTCTCAAAGCCGTTGGAGCCGACGATGCAAGGCACCTCGACCATGGCCGTCGGGTCGAAGTTGGGCACAGCACCATCGTTGGGGACAATCAGCAGGAAGCGCTCGAGCGTGTTCTCGGCCAGTGCGCAGGCAAGGTCGACGATGTAGTTGGCGTGTACGTCGGGCTCAAAGCCGCCGTCCTTGGCAGTACCCTTGGCGATGATGTCGCGGCAAGCGCCAAAGACCTTCTTCTCGCGGCCGTCCATAACCTCATTGGCGCGAGTGTAGTTGGGGTCAGACGTCTCGACGACATAGTCCGGGTACAGGTAATACTTGAGGTAGGTATTGGGAATCGTCTCGGGATCGACAGCATAGACATCCTTGGCCTTGCCGAAGGTGTGAATCCAGCTCTCCTCGACATGCTGCTCCTTACCGGCCTCGTGCTCAATGCCGTCCAAGTAGCCGTTCTTTGCCATGTGCTCCTTGATCTGCGGCATGAGGTCGTTACCCTCCTTGTCGTAGATCTTGCTCCACCAACCAAAGTGGTTGAGGCCGTAGTAGCTATACTGCAGCTCGCGACGATCCTTGATGCCGCACATACGGCTCATCTTATCCATGAGGTCGATCGGCATGTCGCAGATGTTGATGATGCGGCTGTTGGGGCGCAGCACGCGGCAGGCCTCGGCGACGATGGCCGCGGGGTTGGAGTAGTTGAGCATCCAGGCGTTGGGGCTGTACTTCTCCATGTAGTCGAGGATCTCGATGACACCACCGATGGAGCGCATGCCGTAGGCGATACCGCCGGCACCGCAGGTCTCTTGGCCAACGCAGCCGTACTTGAGAGGAATCTTCTCGTCGAGC
>CAJJVE010000110.1:0-5942 GCA_905196265.1 uncultured Collinsella sp.
TATCTCAACGTTCGCCCCCGCTTATGTGTCGACCGCTTTTCTAGCGCGTCCTCCGTCACGACAGGTAAGAGCGAAGGATGGCGAGCCAGCGTGGGGTTTCGAGGTGGATGATATCGGTGGGAACTCCGGCGGGAGCGTGACCACCAAAGAGCAGGCCCGCGTCTGCCGGGTTGATAAGGCGCGCGATCCATACGGCAACGACCAGCACGCACAGAACAATAACCGCAATGTCGATACCACGCTTTAGCTTGCTCGATGCCACCTCCCCGCGCACAAACGCGAGTACAAACGCAATCGGCACCACCCAAAACAGCGGATGATAAGCGAAGGCGGCCGCAAAATCGAGGCGCAGTGCTGCCAGCCAGGCCCTCGTCATGCCACATCCCGGACAGGGAATGCCCGTCATCAGGCGAAACACGCAGCCGATATCGAGCAGGTAGAGTGCGAGCCAGGCGACAAAGAGCGCGCCGATGCAAGAAAGGGCGCGGCGAATGAGTTCCGCCGCGCCCTTATGTCCCTGGGAGCTGTTCACGCCGCTCTTATCGTTAGGCACGAGCGCCAAGACGGACGTTGTAAGCCGTTGCCATGGCATTGGTATTCTTGATGATGATGTTCATGGCAAAGATGGGGCCAAGGCTGCACAGCAGCGCGCCGACGATCTGCCACATAAGAACGGTGGTACCGTTCTCCTGGAACATCAGGCCATAGCGAGGAGCATTAGCCTGCAGGCGGTTACCGATCTTGTAGTACCAGTAGAGTGCGTAGAAGCCGCAGGTCACGAACGACAGCAGGATAAATGCTGCCAGACCCGGCGTGGAATCGCCGTCGTCCTGGCACATGACATTGATGTCGCGGGCGAGGCAATAGAGGAAGTAATATGAATAGATGCCGCAGGTCACGATGGAAAGCAGGAGCCAGCCGATCACGCCACGGTCGGTTTTAATCGGAGTATAGCCCATCGGGGCAGGTGCAGGCTGCTGAGCATACTGCTGCTGACCGGTGTACTGCTGCTGAGGCTGAGGCTGAACTGCCTGAACCGGAGTGGGCTGAATCTGCGTGGGCTGCGGAGCAGGCTGGGGCTGAGGTGCAGGCTGCGGCGCGGGCTGCGGAGCAGGAGCAGCGGAAGCGGCACCGACGGCAGAACCGCAGACGGGGCAGAATTTGGCATCATCCGAAATGGGAGAACCACAAGTGGGACAGAACATAAGCCTCTCCTTTTCCTAAGGCGTTGCACGCCTTCAAACCTTACACGTCTATGTTCTCAACAATAGCCGCGACGTTGTTGCGCAACATTGGCCAATTTCCGAGAAATTTTGCTGCAACCGTTTTCCCAGGCATTTTCTTGCTTTCGCAGTAGAAAAAGGCACCCCGGGCTCAGTTGCCCAGGGCGCCTCGACCGACTATTCGGTTTGATTGTTTTCGGCAGCAGGATTATCGCCCGGCTCATCCGCCGGCGTGGCAAGGGCATCCCAATCGGGCTCCGCAGGCGTCGCCTCGGGCGCCGGTGCAGGTGCAGGCGCCGGGGCAGGTGCGGGCGCAGGTGCAGGGGCAGGTGCTGGCGCAGGTGCAGGGGCAGGTGCTGGCGCGGGCGCGGGTGCCGGCGCAGGGGCAGGGGCAGGCGCCGGTGCAGGGGCTGCACCAGTGGCGGCCGTGGGATTGAATCCCGCAGGAGCAGGCTTCTTCTCACCCGGAAGCACAAACGTCAGAACATCGTCGGCATCCTCATCGGCCCACTCGCTGGCATAGCGCGCGGCCCAGTAGCCAACGGCGCGATACTTGAGCATCTTGCCAAACACAGTCAGGAACACCGTGACAAAGGCAACGATCATCAAGAACAGGATGAGCGTAATGCCGCCGCCCTCGATGATTGCCTCAAGACCCGTGGGGCGATAGTAATAGCTATACATACCAAACGTAGCAATGGCGCCAAAGATGGCGGTGAAGATCCACGTGATGATGTGCGACACGATGCCCGTCAAGAACTCAGGGAGAATCGAGGCGCAGAACAGCTTGCCCAGGTTGGCCTTATAGGACTTCCAAACCTTCTCGAGCGAGAACGCGCTTTCCACGCGCCCCGCGACGGCAAAGTGCATCACGGCAGCATCGCCAAACATCTTAAAGAAGATGCCCAGTACCACCGACACGATCATGGCAAAGACGAGCAGGCCCATCGAGCCGAAGAGTGCGGCCTCGAGACCGCTCGAACCATTGAGATAATATGAACCGACGGCACCGATCACGACGCTCTCGATAGCCGAGAACACCACGCCAATCACCGGAATAATGGCCACGAACTCGAGCACACCGGTAATGACAGACGAGAAAATGCCCAATCCAAACGAGGTCGAGCGCAACAGCGGACGCTCCATGCCGTTATCATCCTTGAGCGACAGGTCACGACCCCACTCGATGGCAAAGCCCGCGCCGCACACGCTTGCCACGTACGCGAGCAAAAAGCCAATGGCCGCTGCGATACCGCCGATAACGGGGATAAACAGCACCAGCACCGAGACAACACAGATCAGCGCCGGCAAAAAGGCGATTTGGCATACGCGAACCAAGGCGCCGGGAACCTTAAGCATGTCGTTGAAGGCCTGAGCCATGCAACCCTTGGGCGCGTTCATAGCCGGCTGGGGCGCAACGAACGGCTGCGGCTGCGGCTGGGCAAACGGCTGACCCTGCGGCTGAGGTTGAGCTTGCGGAGCGGGGCCGGCGGCCTTGACCTCGGCATTAGGGGCACCGCACACGCCGCAGAACTTGTCATTATCGCCCATGGGGGCGCCACACTGCGAACAGAACATCGAAATCATCCCTTCGTATCTAGAGCGAATCACCTGGATCGCAAACGATGTCTTTGGCATCATTATCGCCCAATGTGGGGACAAATACCCCAAGATGACCGATTTGCAACGCAGCCGGCTTTATTCAATGATTCGAAGGGTACGCCCGGGCTAGTTCGTGCCGCGGAAGCCCTTGCCGACGATTTCGGAGCTATCGACGATGGTGATGAAGGCGCCAGGGTCAATCTCGCGGGTATAGCGGCGCAGTTGCACTGCCTCGCGACGGCTCAGCACGCTCATGATCACCGTGACGCACTTGCCCGAGAAGGCGCCATAGCCACGGCTGATCGTTGCCGTGCGGTTGAGATGCTTGACGATAAACTCCTCGACCTTAAGGGGCTCGGAGCAAATGATCGTGCAGACCTTACGAAGGTGAATGCTCTCGATAGCCTTGTCGACCACAAGCGTCTTGGCAAACAGGCCAAGCACGCAGTACAGGCCGACGCGCGGGCCATACAGGAAAGCCGCGATGGTCACGATGCCGATATCGACCAGCAACAGGGCACGGCCGATCTCAAGTGTCGTGCGGCGTTTGAGAATCATGGCAAGGATGTCGGTGCCGCCCGTCGAGGCGCCAATGTCAAAGACAATGGCACTGCCCAGCGCCGGCAAGATGACGGCAAAACACAGGTCGAGCCACATATCGCCCGTCATCGAAACATCCGACGGAATGAAGAGCTCAAACAGCGAGACGTAGGCCGAAAGCGCAAACGAGGCAAAGACGCTCCAAAGGATTGCCTTGCGCTCCAAAAAGATAAAACCCAGGATGACCAGGACCGCGTTGATAATCCACATAAAGACGCCGACGGGCAGAGTCGGGAACAGCGTGGAAAGAATGACCGACACGCCCGAGGTGCCGCCGAAGGCAAAGTGATTGGGGGTTTTAAAGGCCACGATGGCGAACGCCGTGAGGACCAGGCCCAGATTGAGCTCGGCAAAAAAGCGCGGAAAGCCGGGCTCCTGGCTGCGCTTGCGGCCGGCGCGCTCGCCACGTTCGATATCCTCGCGACCGACAACGCGCTCCATCGGCACCACCGGAGGACGATGCATCTCCTCGGCGGCACGCGACGCCGCCTCTGCCGCAGCGGCTTCAATCGCCCATGCCTTGCTTTCGGTCTCGTGTTCGTCGGCCATTACGGCAACCCCTCGTTAACAATTTGGAAACAATGCGCCCATTAGGGTAACGCGGAACGCGAAGATTGCAACCCTTAGTTAGACGAGCGGTATGCCTGCATCGGGGGCATATAGAAAACGGTCGACCGCACTTTTGCTTGCGCGGTCGACCGTTTAGCGTTTTCGCAGGTAAAACCCATCGAAACAAACCTGTCCCTATTTGGTAGGTTACTCGTGCTGGCTGGTGCGGTGCTCGTACTCCTCGGGGGTGATGACATCCTCGATGCGCAGGTTGACGCCTGCCACCTCAAGGCCGGTCATCGCGGCCAGACGCTCGGTGACGCGCGCCTTAACGTCGTCAAAGATCGCAGGCGCATAGGCGCCGTACTCGATGATGACCGAGATGTTGACGACCACGCGGTTGTCATCGGTGACCTCAACCGTCACGCCCTTGGTCAGGTTCTCGGCACCAAACTGCTCCTGCACAAAGTGCATGAGGTTGCCCTTCATGCCCAGGACGTGCGGCACCTCGCGGGTGGCCATGGCGACAATCTTCTCGATCACGCCGTTGGAATAGGTCAGCGAGTCCTCGGACTCGTCCGTCTCCTCGTCCATCTCCTCGTTATCCTCGCCCGCATCGGACTCGGCCTCGACGAGTGCCTCGTCCTCGAGCGTTACGTCCTCCGCCTCGGCGGCGACGGCCTCATTCGCCTCGAGCTCGGTATCGGCTACATCGACCTTCGTGTTAAAAGCCATGGTTCCTCCTTATGCCTGCCGCGGATGCGACAGTCGAATACGTATTAGTGGCCGCTAAACAGGCGGCCGAAGAAGTTGACGATACCGTTCTCGCCGTCGCGAATCTGGCCGATCACGGCGCCGATCAGCACAAAGAATGCGATGACGAGCGTGTCCCACAGGCCCAACGTAAGTACCAGCACGGCGAGGATAAAGCCTGCCAAGGCGCCGAGCGTAGTGTTGGGGTGGCGCACGGCGTAGCTCCAGATAGCAGCGCCCGTACCTTTGATGAGACCCATGGCCTCGTCAAAGTCGTTGGCGGCGCTGTCGTGCTGCTCGCCGGCCTCGGGCTTGGCGTCGGCGGACTCGCCTGCCGGCGTAGCGTTCTGGTCGATCGTCAGGCGCGGCGTGCGGGCGGTCTTGTCTTGGTTGGTATCACTCACCGGAAACCTCCACGGTCTGGACGGTAGTCTTGGACGGCAAAAAACGGACGCGCGCGGTCGTGCCCGGCGTGCCGAGCATGGTGTCGCAGGCCTTCTCGATACGCTGCTGCATCGAGGTGGCAAGAGCGGCAACGTCCCTGTCATCGAGCGCGATGGCCTCGACCTTAAAACGAACGCGCGACTCGTCGGAGCCTTGAACGCGTGCCTCGATATGCTCAACCATCACGCGATCATCGCACTCTGCCGCGGCACGGGCGCACGAGGAAAGCGCTGCGAGCGTGACCTCGATATTGCGCTCCCCCGCCGGATGCACGCAGGACGGCTCGCGGCGCGCGAACATCAGGCGGAAAAAACCGATGAGCACGCCAAGTGCCACGATAGCGGCGCACACCGTAACGACGACGCGAGGCATGGTGTCACGCAACAGCAGCATAAAGCGATACGTATACGGTCCCCAGAACTGGCAGGCAAGCGTACCCAGCGCCACGATGGCGGCGGCAAGATACACGATCGCTAGGGCTCGTTTGAGTACGCGCACGCGCGCTCCCTTCAGGTTTCGGTCCACAGAATGCAAAACGGCTCGCATCATTATAAAAGAGCCGGGTCCGGTGCTGTACGCACGCGGATCCGGCTCATCTATTCCACGAGGCTTGCATGCTCGCTTCATTATGCCCAGATATGCACGGCTTAACCCGTGCAGGCGCTACTCCTCCTCGAGGGCAGCGATGACCTCGTCGGTCATGTCCATGGTGCTGTAGACGTCCTGGACGTCGTCGAGCTCCTCGAGACGGTCGATAAGACGCTGGACCTT
>CAJJVE010000111.1:0-5908 GCA_905196265.1 uncultured Collinsella sp.
TCATCTCTTTAAGGATGCGCGTCGAGCCCGATTGAACTGCCAGGTGCAACTGCGGCATTACAGCAGGCGTCTCGGCAATAGCGTCGATAGTCTCGGGCAGCAGGTCTTTGGGGTGCGAGGAAGTAAAGAAGATACGCTCCACACCCGTATCGCCCACGGCACGCAACAGGTCGGCAAAGCGCGGCTTGCCAAACAGGTCGCGACCATAGGAGTTGACGTTTTGACCCAGCAGCGTAACCTCTCGCACGCCCTGGCGTACTAGACCGGTCACTTCGTCGACGATCTCATCGAAAGGGCGGCTCTTTTCGCGACCGCGCACATACGGCACGATGCAATAGGTGCAGAAGTTATTACAGCCCGTCATAATGGGGACCCAGGCGTGATACTGGGTCTCACGATGCCACGGCATGCTCATAGCATCCGTGTCCTCGTGCTCATTGGTGCGAATATGACGTTTGCCGTCCATGAATGCCTCGGCAATGAGCTCGGCAACATGCGCGATAGAATGCGTGCCAAAGATAACATTGACGTTATCAACATTGGTGAGCAGGCCCTCGCCGTCGCGCTGCGCGATGCAGCCGCCCACGGCGACCACGCGCTTGCCCGAGGGTGAAGGCGGGAGGCTCTTACAAGAGTTGCACTGACCGTACAGACGGGTGTCAGCGGCCTCACGAACGCAGCACGTCATGAACACGACAATGTCAGCATGCTCCGGATCGAGCGCCATAAGGCAGCCATACGAGTCGAGCAGGCCACTCACGCGCTCGGAGTCGTGCTGATTCATCTGGCAGCCAAAGGTGCGGATGAAGTAGGTTTTACCGGCAAGAATATCGCGTACGGAACCCTGGTCCATGTGTATAAGTCCTAACGAGGTGGAATAGGCGGAATCAAAGAGCGCAGGCAAAGAGTAAACAATCTATGCCACAGGCTTAACGTCGTCCATCACAACGTTATCCATAGCGGCTCGATTAATCTGATGAACGTAAATAGAAAGACGGATGGCCGTGCGCGACTCCCCGTTGATGAGGATGTCGGAGAACACCGGCGCGCAGGAAATATCAAACCCGGTCGGAATCAAAAATCCGCGTGCAATGGCCACAGCCTTAATGGCCTGATTGACGGCACCCGCGCCGACACACTGAATATTGACGGGAACACCATCTTTGACCATGCCGGCAATGGCGCCGGCAACGGACGCGGGCGATGATTTGCTTGATACCTTCAGGCAATCCATGAAGAAACTCCTGCGTTTAAAAGTACGTTTTAACTGCAATAACTGTATAGTACCGAACGGACTCGGTAAAGATGCTATTCCTCTTTGGCAAGATCGAACGTCACAGTGATGCGATCACGCGAAACACGAATCTTGGGGTCGCCGCAAAGGTTGAGATAGTACCGTGATGCAAGATCGTTAAAGTCGCGCTCGACGGCTCGCGAGAACTGCGCCATGTCATCCTTGGCGATACGCAGCCCGCGACGATCTTTGGCGAGATCAACCGGAGCAGACGCATGTGAGGACGAATCGCGCTCGCGAAGCAGGCGTGCGGTCACACCGCGGACGGGCTTAATCTGGCCCGCCAAGATACGATGCGCGGTACGCTCGGACATCTCAAGGCCCAAACCCGAACAGATACGGATAAAGTCTTCCGCATCCGAAGCAAGACCCAGGCGATCGACCACGGGAAGCTCGGCTTCATCATCGATAAACAAAAGACGAGAAGCATCAAGACGGCTGGACGCCTGCGCATGCAGCGTCGCAGCGATCTCTGACGGTGACCCCAGATAGACATCACAGGCACGCAGCTCCTCGAGGGCAAACTCGCATGCGGCGCGAATGATGTTATGAGGGCCACGGGCGCAGACATAGCGACCGTCCTCGTCCTTCACAGCCTGAGGCCAGCTGGACTGATCGGCGCGCTCGCCAAGGCGGTCGGTAGCGACGCTCACCTTAAAGACCGAGCCAAGGTCAACATCCGATGCGACAACGCGCGCCTCATCGGTGTTCTGCTTAATCGAGAACAATGCCATGCCTCGACCGTGAACACCCCAACGATCCATCTTCATGCTCTCGAGCTTGGAGGTAACGCGGGCATCGAAGATGCGCTCCTGCATATCCCGCGGCACGCCCGAACCGTTATCCAAAAAGACGAGCGTACGGACGCCATCTTCCTTGGTCGTGGCGAGATAGACCTTGTCGGCACCGGCATCACGAGCGTTGCGCAGCATTTCGATGACAATATCCTCGACATGCTGGATGTCGTGCTTCGCCTGGCGCCGCTCGGCCTCCGAAACGCGGAGGCGGACATACCCCTCGCCAAGGTTCTCCTCGACGCGAAGGTTGCCCTCCCCCGACATCGACGCGATAAATGAGATGAGCTCGTTCGCGTCGTTCATGTTATTTAGCGATATCGACAGCGCGGCTCTCGCGAATCACGACGACGCGCACCTGACCGGGATACTCCATCTCTTCCTCGATCTGATGGGCGATGTCATGAGCCAAGACCGTGGACTGAGCATCGGAGATCTTGTCCGGCTGAACCATGACGTGGACCTCGCGACCAGCCTGCATGGCATAGGTACGCTCGACGCCGTCATGGGAATTGGCGATCTCCTCGAGCTTCTCAAGGCGCTTGATGTAATTCTCGGCCGATTCGCGACGGGCACCGGGGCGAGAGGCAGAAACGGCATCGGCAGCCTGGACCAGAACATCGAGCACCGTGTTGGGGTCGACGTCGGCGTGGTGAGCCTCGATAGCGTGAACGATAACGGGCTTCTCGCCATAGCGACGGGCGAGCTCGGCGCCGATAACGGCATGCGGACCCTCGACATCATGGTCGATAGCCTTGCCAAGATCGTGCAGCAATCCGGCACGCTTGGCGGTCACAACGTCCAGACCAAGCTCGGAAGCCATCACGCCGCACAGGTCAGAAACCTCGAGGGAATGCTGGAGTACATTCTGACCAAACGAGGTGCGGTAGCGAAGAGCACCCAGGGTCTTAACGATCTCGGGATGCAGATCGTGGATACCGGTATCGAAGGCAGCCTGTTCGCCAGCCTCGCGCACGCGCTGTTGAACCAAGTCGGCGGCCTTGTGATACATCTCCTCGATGCGGGCAGGATGAATGCGTCCGTCAGCAATAAGGTTCTCGAGGGCGACGCGGGCGGTCTCGCGACGGACCGGATCGAAGCTCGAAAGCACGACGGTCTCAGGCGTGTCGTCGATCACAAGGTTGACGCCGGAAACCTGCTCGAAGGTGCGGATGTTGCGACCCTCGCGGCCGATGATGCGACCCTTGAGGTCATCGGAAGGAATGTGCACGGAGGTAACGGTAACCTCGGCGGTGTGGTCGGCGGCGCAGCGCTGAATCGCCAGGGACAAGATCTCCTGAGCGGTCTTGTGGCACTCGGCGCGAACCTGCTGCTCGGACTCGCGGATGATCGTGGCGGCCTCGTGGGTAACCTCGCCGCGAACCTTGTCGAGGAGCTCCTTGTGAGCGTCCTCGCGGGTCAGGTCGGCGATGCGCTCGAGCTCCGAGGTCTGCTTGGCGCAGAGCTCCTCAAGCTCGCGGGAGCGCTTCTCGACCTGGCCAGCCTGACTGGACAGCTGATGCTCGCGCTTGTCGAGGGCATCGTTGCGGCGATCGAGGGACTCCTCGCGCTGCATCACGCGGTTCTCGAGCGTACGAATCTCACTCTTACGCTGCTTGTCCTCGGCCTCGGCAGCCTGCTTGTTCTTGATAATCTCTTCCTTGGCCTCAAGCAGAGCCTCTTTTTTGAGGGTCTCGGCCTGACGCTTTGCATCACCGATTAGGGACTCAGCCTGTGCGTGAGCCGACTGGATCTTTTCGTCGGCCTCGTGAAGACTACCCTGCTTGGCGGTGCGCATGTAGGCAATGGCGGCGATGGCACCCAAAACGATGCCAACGAGCGCTGCAATGATAGGCATGCTCACTCCTTTTTATGGATTCGTTACACAACAAAGCGAACCGTCCTTACGAACGGCTCGCGACATTTGAGTAATATGGGCGCAGCTTATGCGGGTCGGATACAGATAAACATATAAACAAACTCATCAAAGATGAGCACATATCACAAAGCAAATGACAGTATTTATCGTACGTTGAACCGCAACAACTGTCAAATAAATGGACCCGGTACGGCGACTAAAACGCGGTGAACGGCGGGTACGCAAAACACATGTGTCTAAACTGCACATTCCTCACGTTCGGCATCGAGACGCGCCTTAACGGCATCGGCGGCGATGTGGTACGAAAAGCCCTTGCCCATCAAAAACCGGACGAGCTTTTCGAATCCACGTGTCTCGGGAACACGACGCTTCGCGAGTAGAGCCGATGCGCGAGCCAAGTCGTCATACGCGGCAAAATAATTCTCGGGATAGCCGGGGATATCATCGAGTACGACATGGCGGCGCTTGAGCTCGGTCTCAATCTTGCGCTGTCCCCAGCCGCGTCGTTTGCGTTCCTCGATAAAGTACGAGCAAAAGCGGTTCTCATCTAAAAAGCGATACTCAGTGGCACGCTGGACGGCAAAATCAATTGCGGGCTGGCGAAATCCGTAACGAGCCAGCTTGTCACGGACCTCACCCGTGGCATGGTCGCGGCGCGACAGCATCTCAGTCACCATGGTAAGCGCGCATTTACGCTCAATGAGCTGTACCGCTTCGCGAAACTCATCCCAATCGCAGGGAAGATCGGGGCGATTTTTAAGGAACAGGCGCGCAACACGAACCCAGATGGATCGTTCAAAACCACCCTCGAGCTCGCAGTCGATATGTGCACAAGGCTTTTTTGATGCATACCCACTCGAGAACGAGGAGGTCGCCTTCTTATCGGGAAAGACGACCGTGGCCTCGGTCACCGTATACGACATGAGGGCATCCGTTACTCGTCGTCATCATCGAGCATCGCGGAGCCATCGATGGCGTAAAGCTCATCGAACTCCTCAGTTTCGGGCTGATCGGTCAGCTCGACCTCGGACGGAGCATCGTCATCGAATTCAAGGCCGCAGGCGAGGCGAACCTTATGCTCGATCTCGTCAGCACAATCGGGGTGTTCACGCAGGAAGGCCTTAGCGGCCTCGCGACCGTTACCGAGCTTGTCATCACCGTAAGCAAACCAAGAACCCATCTTTTTGCAGATACCGCACTCGACGGCCATGTCCAGAATCGAGCCCTCCTTAGAGATGCCCGTGCCGTACATGATGTCGAACTCGGCAGAGCGGAACGGAGCGGCCACCTTGTTCTTAACGACCTTGGCACGCACGCGATTGCCGATAACCTCGTCCTTGAGCTTGATGCTGTCGATGCGGCGAATATCGATGCGCACCGACGAAAAGAACTTGAGGGCGCGGCCGCCCGTCGTGGTCTCGGGGTTGCCGAACATGACGCCGATCTTCTCGCGCAGCTGGTTAATGAAGATGCAGGTCGTTTTAGATTTGGCGAGCGAACCGGCGAGCTTACGGAGTGCCTGGCTCATCAGACGGGCTTGAAGACCGACCGTAGTATCGCCGATCTCGCCCTCAATCTCGGCACGCGGAGTCAAAGCGGCGACAGAGTCGACGACGATGGCGTCGATGGCGCCAGAGCGTACGAGCATGTCGACGATCTCGAGCGCCTGCTCGCCCGTATCGGGCTGGGAAATGAGGACCTCGTCGATGTCTACGCCGATACGCGCGGCATACGTGGGATCGAGCGCGTGCTCGGCATCAATAAATGCCACGACGCCGCCCATAGCCTGGGCCTCTGCCAAAATCTCGAGCGAAAGCGTTGTCTTACCGGAGGACTCGGGGCCGTAAATCTCGACGATACGGCCACGCGGCACGCCGCCGATGCCCAGAGCGGCATCGAGGGCCAGGGCGCCCGTGGGAATGGCCTCGACCTCGAGCTCGG
>CAJJVE010000112.1:0-5887 GCA_905196265.1 uncultured Collinsella sp.
TGGGCAAAGATATCGCCCCCAACGTACGCTGCTGGGCACGCCGCAAAAACGTCACGCTCGGCTCTTCGAGCAGATCGTCAACCATACTGGGCAAGCCGGCGAACGCCAGCGCAAGACCGCGCTGGTCGCTATCGGGCAAGCCCGTGGCATCCTGGTCTCCGAGCACCTGCTGATAGAGAACGGCAAGAGCCGCCAGTTCCTCGATAGACGCCGATTGCGCCTCGTCAATCGCAAACAGTATGCCCTTGCCTGGACCGAGCCTCTTGAGGCGCTCGTTGACCAGCCCTCGCAACGTCTCGCCCTTTGCCCGCGCCGCCTCGACCGACATCCGGCCAAACGACGGACCGAACTCCATTGACGTCACAACGGGTTTATTCGAGCGAAGCGCGTCGGCCAAGCGGTCGCATAAGCCAAGCGAAGCGGAATCGGAGACAACCGCCCATCCGCGCTCATTGGCCAGACGTTGCAGTTCCCGTAGGAGAACCGTCTTGCCACAGCCGCGGTTTCCCGTAATGAGCATGAGTCTACCCGGCGCTCCGGCGCCGTTATCGAGCCCTTCCTCGAAATCTTCGATGACCGACTCGCGGCCGATGAGTATCGGAGGCCGCTTGCCAGCCGTGGGCTTAAAGGGATTTGGATTCATGTCGGCCTCCTCGGATTGGCAAACCCTGGTAATAGTTATACCAACTTATACCGAGTTATACCAATAGCATATGACAAAGGAGCTGTCCCTTTGTCACATGTGGCCGAAAAACTCGGCGCCTGCTGCTCGCCAGGGGCGGAAGGTGGCGGGATCGACCTTTACGTGCGCCGCGGCGGGTACGTCGTACCATTTGACCGTGTAACCGGCGCCGTGAGAGCAAAAGACCGAATCGGGCGTGTTGGGCAGATCGGCCTCGGGCCCATAGGCGGCCGTCTCGATGACGCGCTCGGCATCATGGCAAGCCGCATAGCCGGCAAACTCTAGGTACAGATGTCCGCGACCACTCGTGTAGGCAGCCACCTCTAGCGCGTAATTCTGCACTTCGGATGCCGGCACGCGACCCACAAGCTTCGCCCGGTCTCCCGCCATCGTCGGCGGCTCGTACTCGGCACCCATGCGCGTGGCATCCGAGAGCGCCCGACCCACGCACTCCCCCGGTACCTCGAGCTCAAAGCGATACCACGGCTCCAACAGCACCGCCGCGCCGGCCTCACGCGCCTGCATCAAGCCCTGGCGAATCGCGCGGTACGTTGCCTGACGAAAATCGCCGCCCTCGGTGTGCTTGGCATGCGCACGACCGCCCGTGAGCGTAATGCGAATATCGGTGATGGGAGAGCCGGTCAGCACGCCCAGGTGATCGCGCTCCATGGCGTTGGTGAGCGCCAAACGCTGCCAGTTAAGATCGAGCTCATCGGTCGAGGTCACGGTGCCAAACTGCACGCCCGAACCCGCTGGCAACGGCTCCAGACGCAGATGCACCTCGGCATAGTGGCGCAGTGGCTCAAAGTGGCCCACGCCCTCGACCGGCTGCGAAATGGTCTCCTTATAGAGGATGCCGCCGGGCTCAAACTCGACCGCAAGGCCAAAACGATCGGCCAACACCCGCTGCACGACCTCGAGTTGCACGGCGCCCATCAACTGCAGGTGAATCTGCTCCAGATGCGTATTCCAGCTTACGCCGAGCATGGGATCTTCGTCCGCTAACTCAGTCAGCGCTTTGAACACCGCGTGGACATCGTGTTCGCCCGGAAGCACCGTATAGGTGAGGACCGGCGCAATGACAGGCGCATCGCCCGCAGGCCCCGCGCCCAGGGCGTCCCCTGGGCGAACGTGCGCAAGACCCGTCACGGCACAAATACCGCCAGCAGCAACTTCTTGGGCAAGCTCATACTTCTCGCCGTTATAGATGCGCACCTGGTCGATCTTTTGCTCCCATGCCTCGGCACCGGAACGTCCGGCAATCATCTGCTTGGCATGCAGCGTGCCGCCGGTCACCTTAACCCATGCCAAGCGCTCGCCGCGATCCCCGCGGCTGACACGATAGACGCGCGCGGCAAACTCCGGGAGCCACGCCTGTTCACGCATCAGCGCGCATATACCATCCAGCAGCTCGTCCACGCCCTGGTCCTTGAGCGCCGAGCCGGCAAAGCAGGGAAAGAGCTTGCGCTCGGCAACCATGCGCGACAGCGTTGCGACGGAAAGCCCACCCGCTTCAAGAAACTCCTCGAGCGCCGCCTCGTCCAACGCAGCAGCGTCCTCCTGAACGGCACCGCCCGCCAACAGTTCGTTGGCATCCAGGCAGCCTTCGGAAAGACGCTGCCCAAGCTGCGCCAGCAAAACATCGCGGCCGGGATTCTCCAAATCGATTTTGTTGATGAAGATGAACGTCGGGATGTCATAGCGCGCAAGCAGGCGCCACAGGGTTTCGGTGTGCCCCTGTACGCCATCGTTGGCGCCTACCACCAGAATCGCGTAGTCCAGGGCACGCAGCGTGCGCTCCGCCTCGGCAGAAAAATCGACATGGCCGGGAGCGTCCACGAGCATAACGTGGGTGTCACCATGGTCGAACACAGCCTGCGACGAGAAGATCGTGATACCGCGCTCACGCTCAATCTCGTTCGTATCCAGATGCGAGTCGCCATCGTCAACGCGGCCGCGCTTGCGAATGCGGCCCGCGTTAAACAGCATGGCCTCGGCCAGCGTGGTCTTGCCGGCATCGACATGCGCCAAGATTCCAGCGACCGCTTGCTTCGACATGGCTCTCCTCTTATTGCAAGCCCATCGCACGCGGCAACGGGCACCCTCGTTCCACACTGGATGATACAATTTACGGGCCGGCGGGCGAAGCGGGCCCTATCCCCCGACCGAGCTCATCGCCCCGCGTTGCCGCGCGGCGATTTTCGTAGGTTCGCGCCTTGCGAAAGCCGGCACCTCCCCTTTTTGTCTGCCCGGGTTCATCTGGGGCAGTAACAACGCGAGCCCCACAACAACGCGTTTTACCAAAAATGGCCCCACTCGGGGCCATTTTCATTTCGGTGAAACGCTGGTATGTGACTCGGCCTTTATGCCTCGCGCAGCCAATCAAACGCGACGCGCGGCGTACCGTCCGACACATATACGATACCGGCGCGCTTAAACCCGGCCTTGGCAATGGCTCCCTGCATGGGCAGGTTGTCCTGATGCGTGTCGATGCGCAGGTGATCGGCACGCTCTTTGGCAAAGGCGAACATCGCAGCCGCGATACCGTGCACGGTGCCGTCGGATGCCACACGGTGCAGCACGGCGTACGGAGTGTCGCTACGCCATTGACCGTCCTCAATTACGTCATAGCACTCGTCCGGGCCCTGTAAAAATGCAAACGTCGCCACCACGCGGCCATCGACTTCGCACACATAGCTGCCACCGGCAGCGATATCGGCAGCCAGCTGCTCGGCAGAAGGCGTGCCCTCGGGCCACTGCGTGGCGTTGCCATGCGCGCGCATAAAGGCGCGGGCCGCGTCATAGATAGCCATGACGGCGGGAATGTCGGTATCGAGGGTTTTTCTGATCATCACGCGGCGACCTCACGTTTATTGGTATCACTTTGATTGAGCAATGATACCAACGTTTGGAGAGGGGCGCGATGCAGATGGGAAGCAAAAAGCGAGCCGCCTGGTCAAAGGCCAAAAGCGAGTTTTTGGGCGCTGCCACCGGCGGCGATATGAGCGACCTGTTTGCGCGCGAGGACGAGCGTCGCGACGCCTTGGACGCCGAGCGCGATGAGGCTTGGCGCTACAAGTCGTGCGAGCGCAAAAACCGTTACGACACGCGCGCCGAGGCCGAGGCAGTTATGGCCGACTGCGAAAACCGCGGGCGGCGTGGTTTGGCCTGCTACAAATGCGAATACTGCGGTGGATGGCACCTGACGTCGCACCCATGGAAATAGACGCCGCATCGGCACGGCGCTAGCGAAGCGCCGGTAATCGCACGCAAGTTACGGGCGCGGCGGCACTAAAACATCGTAACGAACTGCCTTGCCCGCAAGTTGATAGCTCGGCTTAACGCCGGCAAGCAGCGGCCCCTTCACCGGCCGCTTGATAACGACCTTGCGCGGGTGCACCGCAAGCGCAGCTTCGACCAACGTCTCCTCATCGGCGCACGGCTGTTCCAGATGATGCAAGAGTTGGAACTTCTTTTTAACCGCCGCGCTCTTGGTGCGTCCGGGAAACATGGGGTCCAGATACACCACATCAGGAGCGGTGAGCTCGCCCTGCCCGATCAGCTCAGCTGTATGGCGAAGGCCGGCAATGCTGTCCTCGCCCGCATGTAAGCGCATGCGGGCCACGGCTGTCGCAAGCGCCGGATCATCTGCCGCGCGATCCAAGGCATCCTTGAGGAGCGCCGCGATCACGCAATCCTGCTCATACAGATCGACGGTAAAGCCCGCGGCCGCCAGCAGCAGCGAATCCTCGCCAAAGCCTGCCGTGGCGTCAATCGCCCATGGGCTCTCGATGCCTTTTGCGCGCGCAGCCTTTACCAGCAGTTCTTGCTGCAGACGGCCCTGCTTGAGCCGTGGAAGCATGCGGCCAAAATCGGCACGCAGCTCCATCGTGCCGTCGGTGAGCGTGAGGCCCTCGGACTTCCCGATTAGCTCAAGCCCCGCGGACCGAGCAACAGAAAAGGGATCGACGACGCCCATGGGTACTCCTTAACAAGCAAAACGAATACGCGAGCGCCGTTTATGCCAGCACCCAACCGTCCACTATTGTCCCACATGCGACATGGCCCACAGCATCCCAATGCAAAGCACCGCCATCAATCCCGTGCACACAGCGGCGATCACAGAATCACCCATGCGCCTTCCCAACGACCGCGGCTCACGCACTCGCCCTGCTCCGTACATCATGACTCCTCCTTGAGACCAGCTCCTTGTTACGGCCTCATCATCGCAGCGCCGCACATGAGCTGCCATCGATTTGGCTTACGTCCAGCTTTCCTTTTTGAAAGGTTGGACCGTACAGGCAAGAAACGCTTTCAAACGCATGCATCGCCCCGTTGAACTACAATGTGCTTCACGATATGTGCCGCAACCTGGGTGCGACAGATTCTCCGCGCCCGCATCGAAAGGACCAGCTATGAGCGCCGCTCGCAAGACACTCAAAATCCTTGCCCTGATTTATTTTGTTCTGGGCATCGCCAGTCTCGTCATTGGAATCGCCGGCATCGCGACCGGCAACCTCGATTCCACGTACGGGTCGAACGCCATGCTCGCCGCGGTCGTGCTGGTCGCCAAGGGCCTTGTCGACCTTGCCGCAGGTGTTGCGGGTATCAAGGGCGCCAACAAGCCTTCGCAGGTGGATGGCGCGTTTAAGCTCGGCATCGTCGCCGCGGCAGCCACGCTCCTCCAGGCCGCGCTCACGCTTCCCGCGCTCGGCGGCAGCTCCGTCAATATCGTCGCCTTTGTCATCGTGGTGTATGACCTGTTCTTTGTTCAGCAGGCGCACGCCGTTAAGGCCGAGAACAAGGACCGCCTGTAAGCGCTCGCTTCTCATAAGCTCTGCAGCCAAGCAACTAAAAAGGGCCGATCGCGCATCTCCGCGGTCGGCCCTTTACGTTTGCCCAGATAAAACCTACCAAAACAAACCTGTCCCTTTTTGGCAGGTTGTTAGCCGTGGCGGTACTCGGCGATGATGAAGTCGATGTCGGTTTGAAGGGTGTCCAAGTTTGCCAGGCGCTCTTTATCGGCAGGGCGCGTGCGGTAGTAGTACGGCGTCATCTGGAACACCGCCTCGATGTCGGCCTGGGTTTGGAGCGTAATGTTCGCAGACAGCCGCCGCGTTCCGACCAACTCGAGTTCGGTGGTCTGCGGCAGCTTCTCGTCATTAAGATATGGCGTGTCGTAGAGCACTTCCTTAAGCCCAAACA
>CAJJVE010000113.1:0-5830 GCA_905196265.1 uncultured Collinsella sp.
GGACAAGGTGTACACGAGGGATCTGTTTAAGCGGGACTAGGGGAGAGGCGACTTTCCCAATTTGGGCTGCTTTAGCCATTCGCTAGGTTAACTGCATCGAGAGCGGGCGAGTATCGGCGCTAGCCGATACTCGCCCGCTTTTTACTTTCGGCTTCGATTTTTAAAACGATCGATTATTAATCTATTCGAAGCGTGTGCTCTGATGGGTTTGAACTGACAAATTTCAACGCGTAATTGCGTGCCATCGAAGAGACGAGGGTATAAGTCCAACGATATGAATAATCCCTACTCTTCTGAGATTGCATTGCAATCTTTAAACCTCTGATGTCGCTATTTGCGTTCAATGGGGGTGTGCATGAAAGGATGAGAATTGTCGTCGAAATACTGCCAGCCTGGCGCAGGCGACCCATATTGGTTCGAATGGTATGTCGGTCTCGACTACGTTATCTCTATGCTCGCCGGAATTGATGATATTGAGTCCGTGGCCTTTCAAGAAGTCGGCTTGGAGGGGGTTGACGACGTCGTTGTCCGACGGTCGCATGGGCTTCCCATGGTGTGCGTCCAGGTGAAGCATAAAAAAGCTTCATCAGCGACCACAAACAACCTGACATTCGGATCGTTGGTGACGGAGGAGGGATCGGGTGAAGGAAGGGGCCCCAATAAATCCTTGCTTGCCTCTCTTGCTGCTGGATGGAAGCAGGTTTCGCGTGAAGAAGAGGCAATCCCTGAAATTATTTTGTACACGAATCGTGCGCTGGGCAAAAATAAGACAGATGCGGAGTATATGGGAAAGCCCTACAAGAGGCTTCCCCTTGGGGAGTTCTGGGACAAGCTGTCCGTAAAGCTCGAGTCTGTCTTGTCGTATTCCGATCTCGCTTTCGCCGACTCGGACCTCGATATGCAGTGGCACGAATTCGCCGACTCAACAAAGCTTGAGGAACCTGATATCGTGCCTTTCCTGAGAAATCTAACGATCAGGGCAGGCGCTCCGTCGCTTCACGACGAAGAGATCAAGCTAATGGGTAGATTAAGGGATGAGGTGTGCGGAGGGTCAGAAGAACTGGCTTCCAGAGTATTCGACCTGCTTGCCGCCGAGCTCCGGAGATGGACCACTGCGGCGGGCGACAATATGGTTAGTGCGGAGATCGCCCGGAAATGCGTCTGCAAGCTTAACCGAAATCCAATGGAGAGACCAATTGAGGTCCCCGTCCCTATACCAGTTTTCCCGAGTAGGGAACGCGAGTGCTTACTTTTGCGCGACAGATTGCAATCGTCCAATAGCAAGGTCATTTTTCTCCAGGGGAGTCCCGGCTCCGGTAAAACGAGACTGGTCAGTTGCCTATGCGAGTGGATGAGCCCACGCCCCTTTCGGTTCTACGCATTCAAGCCCTTGGATGTAGACGACTTTAGCTATTCGCCTGATGCCGGTATCGTCTCTCCCAGGGAACTGTGGGGCACTTTGCTGAACCAACTTCGTGATACACCTGAACTTTCCGGGGATAAGCCGGTAATTCCTATTTTTAACGAACTTTGCAACGATGACGAACTTCGGAGTGAGGTCTTAAGGCTAGCCAAATTGCTTTCAGCCAAGCGCGGCTGCAAGACGATTCTCGTGATCGACGGCATCGATCATGCCGCACGGGCCAAGGGTAGATTGACTTTTTTGAAGCACCTCCCCTCACCAAAATCGATTCCAGAGGGCGTACAGATTCTCGTCTCCGGCCAGCCAGCTAATTTATACTCCGCCTACCCGCAATGGCTCAAGGAGGGGCACGTCGGTGTCGAGATAGAACATCTTCCCAATATTGGCGTTGATGACGTTACTGCTCTCTTGACGGAGAGGGCCAGCTTTTCAGAGCGCGAGACCCTCATCCTCTCCAATGAGATCATCAATATAACCAACGGGAACACCTTGTCTGTGGTGTATGCAGTTCACGCGATTGCCGGTGAAACGGATTGCCGCTACGCCATTGAGAAGCTGCGGTCATTAGGCCTTTCGGAAAACGTCGAGGAATACTATGAGTCTATCTGGCAGAAAGCCAATGCTGAAATTCAGCGACATCACGGAAGTGGATCGAACGCGTTGGGCCTCATCGCTTCGTCGATGCATCTCCTCGACGGAGCGATCTATCCTAAGCTCCTGTGCAATGCGTTTCCTGATGCATTTTCGGGAGAGTACGTGGTGGCACGGGACATCGCTATTCTCTCTCCTTTGCTGAGAAAGTGCGCTGACGGGTCAACTCGTCCTATTCACAACGATTTCAGGCTCTTCGTAAGCTCTAAGGCTTTGGAGTCCGGTATGGAAGGATACCTTCGTTTTGTATCCGGTAGCCTTGCTGACGCCGCGTTGGAGATGGAGGCCGACGTGGTCCGGTCTTGTTATTCCATTCGGTTGCTTGCCGCCTCTGGACGAGTTGAGGAATGCATTAGCCTATTTGACACTTCGTACGTCATCGACGCCGTCGCCCATGGCGTTCCTTGGAGCCTTCTCTGCGAGCAGGCGAAGACGGTATATGGAATGGCGTGTGAATCGGGAGAGATGGAAAACGTGCTTAGGGTCCAACTTGCTCTTTCGACCCTTTCACAGGTAAATGAGCACTTCGAGTATTGGCTCGAGCGCAGGCCCTTTCTGCACTTCGAGGAATTGGTGGGCATGGATTACATGGTTCCGCCCCTCAACAAGGAGACGGCCAACCTGTACGCGACGACGCTCGAAAGATGTCTCTGGTTGCTTAAAGACGCCGGATGCACGGAGCAGAGCGATGAGCTGTACGGCATCTGGTTCTCTGGTCTCTCCCCTCTAACGGCATTGAGTTTATTGTCGGATCCCAATGAGGAAGACGGAGTCATAAGGCAAGACGACGGTACTTCCATGCTGATGTCCGCATGGGGCTGTCTCGCCGCGACTCGTGGGCTCGATTTTGACGATTTTCTGTTCGCCGATGATCTCGGGGGTGATGCGGATGATCTACAGTGCTGTTTTCGGGACGCCTTCGTGAGGGGTTTATTAATGCAGTCTTCACTGGAAGACGACGACCTCTCTAAGATCGCTGGGCTTTCGATCACGGTAGAGGCAGCTACGAACATGATGCGCGATTTACTGACCGGAGCACTTCCGGCATCGCGCGCTGCGCAACGTGCATTCTTCTCAAAGCTTTCGGCTCACTCGTTTAAACTCGAAATCGGCACCATGGCCTATGCCTTGTGCTTGTCAGAGGGGCTGCGCGTGCCTAGTGCCGGCAGATCCAAGCCATTGCTGTGCCATAGGGAAGGAAATGTCTATAGTGAGGGCTTCACCCTCGGCTTGTTTGCAGAGAGCTTCATTTTCGGTTATGAATCCGACTGCGTCGGTTTCGATGCCATGTCACTGGACATGGACGTGTCGATCGCTTGGATGAATCGCTCCGACAGGGAGTACCTGTCTCTCGTTAGAGCGTTGCGGGCCTCAGCCTGCCTCGGGTATGCCGTAGGTCACGACGCGGCCATATTGCCAGGAACCGGCGAGGCGCGCGTTTTGGAGGAGTGGGCACAGGCTCCGCATTGGCCCGGCTTATTGACTATGGAAACATGTGCCGTGCCATACATCGCATTCGTTGCCACGAAAGGCGTGGATCTTTGTTCAAAAGCGTTCGAGGAGAAAGAGCTAGAGGGCTTCATATTTTCTAGAAAGCCCCTCTGCGAGAAGTTGAGGATGCTCGAACATCTCCAGGCGATGGACAGCGAGATTCCTAGACGCTATCTCTCGAAAGAATACGGGCCGGACGGATCAGTTTTGCTTGCATCCCAGGATGCCATAGAGATTCACAACATGTTAAGGCCCTTGCTCCTCTCTTGCGATCGAGACCTTGCTATGCATTGCGATGAGGCTATCCTCTTTGGGTCGGCTCGGTTCACCGACCATAAGGACTATTCCTTGTCCAATCTCGTTGAGGCTTTCGGAACGCTTTCCGACTTCGGGATGGCAACTGAAACTCAAGCTTTTGACTTGCTCGAGCTGGACAATGCGGCATCACAATCGGGTGACAACAGGATGTCTAGAGTGCTGATGGAGAAGGTGGCGGATTGGGCAGCGAGTGAAGGTCCCGCACAATTGTCAAGAATCCGCTCTCTGCAGCCGGAGTATAGGTATGACCATAGTCTTATCGAGCATCAACTCAAGTCTTTGCTGGCGAACGCAGCGTGTTTAGGCGATGTGCTGGCTGTTTTTGCTGGAATGCTCGGGAACTCGTCTTGTTGCTCGGCCGAGGATGTAGAGGGACTCCGTTTCTGCCTTAAAACATGTAGAGATAAAGCGGGCGAACTCAGATGCGTAGATAGTTACAATCGCGAGGTCACTGACATAGAGAGCGCAATTAAAGACGCGCCAAAAACCGATTCGTTTAAATCTGGGGTTGAGAATTCCATCGCAGATGTCCCTCGAGACCTCAGTGACCTATCGGATGAAGAGGTTAAGGACGTCGCGTTTCGCCAAGAGATGGATCGCTGGAATTGGGAGCCTGTTGCCGGAGCTTGCTCGGAGTTGGTCGTTCGTGGGCAAGATAAATGTGAGGTTTTTAACAGCCTTGTGGAAGCGCGTGGTGCTGCTCTTTGCGAAGAGGGATGGGCTCATTTCTTCACATCTATAACCGAACTGATTGACGGCATCGCGAGCTACTCGGATGACGAGTTCTTTTTCAAACTGCTATCGCGGAAGAACCGAGGGCTAGAAAGATACGGCTTTGGAGCTGCCCCAAACGATATCATGCACGTAATTATGGTCAGAGCGAGGGTGAGAAACCCGGCTTTTTTCAAGGTAATATTTGACCTCGAGTGCGACAGCAAGCGAAGGTGGATGACCTGCAATGGCAAGTGCCATCTGACTGCTTTGAAAAAGAGAACATCCGGTTTGCCCGAACCAGAATCGTTGCCCGAGCTTGTGTCAGACATCCTGCTCGATTCCATCCTCCCTGAGGACCCGCATAGGACAGAAAACGCTGTGCGGGGAATCGCCTGGGGCGGGTTGCGTTTGGATAGTATGAGAGAGCGCGTGTGCGAAAGGCTGGCAGATCTCCGCTCGTATGAGCGTATCTTGCTAGAAAAGGTTCTCGGCCGCTGGTTGCGCGCTTTCCCGGGAGACGATGTGATTCGGGATTGCTTCGCCAAGCTTATCGATAAGGTGAACAGGGCGGATGAGGCTTGCCTTCTCTCAATTTATTCCGGAGCACCCGGGATTATCCTCAAGCCCGGGATTGACGAGCCACTGTTGACTGAAGGCAGTTGCTGCGAGGCTCCATCCAGAATAGAGACCTTCCTATCGGAGGCTAACGTCTTTTGCGGAGACAGCTGCGAGGACGTCAAAGGTGCCCTGGAATCGTGTTGTGGAGGGGAGGTACGACCGTTTGTTAAACGGTATATGCAAAATGACGGGGTCGTTTTTCCTGCGTGCGGACAGAGGGATTACGGCCAAGAGCTCCTCTATGCTGAAATGTGCCATGGGCGTTGGCAGGCCATTCCGGGCAGCGTTGCCGCTTCGATCCTTGTGGACCCTGCTGACGTATGGTGCTTCTCGCATTTTCCCCTTTTTAAGGACCCGGTGGCATTCGGGGTGTCAAAGGCTATCGAGTTATTCGAGGCTGGAGCGATTGAAGAAGCAGAATCGTCGCGGCCAGATTGCCCATGATCGAGTTGAATGAGGGCGAGGCGTGCTTAGGCTGGAAGCTCTATATCCCATACGGGAGCCAAGCTGAACAATACGAGTATTATGGCTCCGCTCGCATAGCGTCGCATGATTGCGAAAGCCCAGACGACGTTATTGATAGGGAGTTCGGATGCTACGGACTACTGTCGGGAA
>CAJJVE010000114.1:0-5789 GCA_905196265.1 uncultured Collinsella sp.
ACCGAGCCGTCATCCAGACTGAAGAAGGGGGAGGCCTCGCGGCCTCCCCCTTTTTGCGTTTGATAGAGAGCTGTAATACAAGAACTCGCCTTCGTTTGGCTTGTCTTACTGTTTGGCTGTATTTTGAGTCCTTCTTTTGTATTTGCGCGATAATAACTCCCATTGGCGTTAGGGAGGACTTGATGTTTACCGTTTTTGTCTTGGGCAATATTGCTTCGGGAAAGTCGACTGCCTGCCGCTACCTCGAATCTCATGGCGCCATGCTTATCGATCTTGATGAGCTTGCCAAATCGCTGTATGTGCCGGGCTCCGATATCGTCAATGCCCTCTCCGAAGAATTCGGTTGGGACATTCTGGACGGGGAGGGCGGCATTCGCCGCAATGTCCTCGCTGCTCGAGCTTTCGCCTCTCCTGATGCAGTTGCGCGGCTCAACGACATCGTTCATCCGGTTCTCATCGAACAGCTGTCACTGAGGATTCTCGATCCGGTTTGCTGCACGGTTTCGTCCCCCCGTTATCCCTTTGCGGTTGTCGAGGTTTCTGCCCCGACTGGTTTTGAGGATGCTTTTGGCCTGGCTGATGAAATTCTGGTTATCAGCGCTCCTTTAGCAGTTCGTCGCGAGCGTGCCATTCATCGTGGTATGGAGTCCTCTGATTTTGATGCGCGCTCTGCATGCCAACCTGATGAGGCTTCGCTTTGCAATCTCGCTACGACGGTAATCGATAATGAGGCAGGCGATAACTCGCTCTTTGAACAACTGGACGCATGGCTTGCGCGCCATGGCTTCGGGGATGTAGTGGATAGGGAGGAGACCGATGCCTAAGACACGTTTCTTTACGTGGTATCGCGTGGCGCCACTTGCCGTCGTGTTCGTCTTCGGCCTTATTTCGCTCGTCTACTCGTATGCCCCTGCTGCCTTCTTTAAGCCTTTGTATCCAATTGACTATGAGGCGTACGTAAAGCAATCGAGCATTTCGCACAATCTTGATCCGTATCTGGTGTGTGCTGTCATAAAGTCGGAATCGAATTGGGATCCCGAGGCTGAGTCGAATCAAGGCGCACAGGGATTGATGCAGCTGATGCCCGAGACTGCCCAGGATATGATTGCCAAGGGTCTTGTCGACGGGGACGAGTATTCTGCCGATAACCTGAATGACCCCGCTTCGAATATCGAATTTGGCTGCGCGTACCTTTCGTACCTGCTGACGTATTTCAATGGGTCGACGGATAGCGCTATTGCTGCTTACAATGCCGGAATGGGCAATGTCGATGGGTGGGCGCAGCAAAACACATCGCTCCATAACGCGATTACCTTTCCCGAGACGCAAGCCTATTTGATTCGTGTCAATAATGCCTGGGTTCGCTATAAGACCCTCTATCCCGACCGGTTCGTATAGGACTATGCCTGCCGCCTGCGTATACTGCAGATGTATGAGTTAGGAGTATCCATGGCGGATTTTGAAGTTGAGCGTGTTGGCGGAGAGCTCAAACGTTTTGGCGTTGAGGGCTCTGAGGTGCCGTTTAAGGTCGTGTCTCCCTATGAGCCTGCAGGATCCCAGCCGAAGGCCATTGAGTCGCTTGTGCAGGGTGTGAGGGACGGAGACCGCTATCAGGTTTTGCTTGGCGTGACCGGTTCGGGCAAGACCTTTACCATGGCCAAGACCATCGAAGCTCTCGGTAAGCCGACGTTGGTCATGGCCCCCAACAAAACCCTTGCCGCCCAGCTTGCGAGCGAGCTCAAAGAATTCTTTCCCAACAACGCCGTGGTCTACTTCGTCTCGTACTACGACTATTATCAGCCCGAGGCATATGTACCGCAGAGTGATACGTATATCGAGAAAGACTCCTCGATTAACGAAGAGGTCGAGATGCTGCGACATCAGGCGACCGCATCGCTGCTATCTCGACGCGATGTGATCGTCGTCGCATCGGTCTCGTGTGTCTATGGCATTGGCTCTCCCGAGGACTATGCTGGCCTAGCTCCGAACGTCGACAAGAAGGTGCCGCTCGAGCGCGATGACTTTATCCATGCGCTTATCGATATCCAGTACGATCGCAATGACTATGATTTGGCACGTGGCACCTTCCGCGTGCGCGGCGATGTCGTCGACGTGTATCCGCCCTATGCCGAGCATCCGTTGCGGTTTGAGTTCTTTGGCGACGAGGTCGAGCTGATTGCCGAGATTGACGAGGTCACCGGCGAGATGCTGCGTGAGTACGAGGCCATTCCCGTGTGGCCGGCCTCGCACTACGTGACTGAGAAGCCTAAGGTCAAAGCGGCTCTAAAATCAATCAGTGAAGAGTGCGAGAAGCGTGTGGCCGAGCTCAAGGCGACTGATAAGCTGCTCGAGGCGCAGCGTCTGCAGCAGCGCACCGATTATGATCTCGAGATGCTCGAGACCATGGGTTTTTGTAACGGTATCGAGAACTACTCGCGTCATCTGGACGGTCGAAAACCGGGCGAGCCGCCGTTTACCCTGATCGATTACTTTCCTAAGGACATGCTCTGCATCATCGATGAGAGCCATGTAACGGTGCCGCAGATCCGCGGCATGCACGAAGGCGACCGCTCGCGTAAGGTGACGCTGGTGGAGCATGGTTTTCGTCTGCCTTCGGCACTCGATAACCGCCCGCTTCGTTTCGATGAGTTTGAGGCGAGGATCCCCCAGTTCATCTACGTCTCGGCCACGCCGGGCGACTATGAGCTGCGGGTTAGTCAAAACGACGTTGAGCAGATTATTCGTCCGACCGGTCTGCTCGACCCCAAGATCGATGTGCGTCCGGTTCGTGGGCAGATTGACGATCTTGAGGACGAGATTCGCGAGCGCGTGGCCCGCAAGGAGCGCGTGCTGGTGACCACGCTCACCAAGCGCATGGCCGAGGACCTGACCGACCATCTGCTTGATGCCGGCATTAAGGTCAACTATATGCATTCCGATACGGCGACGATGGACCGTGTCGAGATCCTGCGAACGCTGCGCGAGGGAAAGATCGATGTTCTCGTTGGCATCAACCTGCTCCGCGAGGGTCTAGACCTTCCCGAGGTCTCGCTGGTGGCAATTCTCGACGCTGACAAGGAAGGCTTCTTGCGCAATCGCCGTTCGTTGATTCAGACGATTGGCCGTGCGGCCCGTAATGCCGACGGCGAGGTCATCATGTATGCAGACGTTGTGACCGATTCGATGAAAGAAGCCATCGAGGAGACGCAGCGCCGTCGCGAGATTCAGATGGCATATAACGAAGAGCATGGCATTGTGCCCAAGACGGTCCGCAAGGCCATTAACGACATTTCGAGCTTTATTGCCGAGGCCGAAAAGACTGTGGGCTCGAAGGGACGCTCGAGAGGTGATTCGCTGGGTCACGGTGCGTTCTATACGCCTGACGAAAACGGCGAGGGTGCCGCGCCGGAGACGGTGACGCCCGAGCAGACGCTTGCCGAGCAGCTGGAAGGGCTGCCGCATGACGAGCTCGTGCGGATCGTCGAGACCATGGAGGAAGACATGCGCAACGCTTCCGCCGCCATGGACTTTGAGGAGGCGGCACGTCTGCGCGATGCCGTCGTTCAGATTCGGGCGATGCTTGAGGGCGCATCTGAGGACGAAACGATCGAGCGTTTGCGTTCGCAGGCTCGCAAGGGCTCTACCTTTGCTTCGGGCAGAAAACGCCAGGGTGCACGATTCAGGAAGTAGCGAACAGGCCCCGAGTTCCCTGTGGAGCTCGGGGCCTGTGTCGTTTGGACGCGGGAGTTCGTGCGCTAGAGGTCTGCTATCAGCGCCTCAGCGCAACGGATGCCGTCGGTGGCGGCGCTCATGATGCCGCCTGCATATCCTGCTCCCTCGCCGCAAGGGTAGAGGCCTGGGGTCGCCACGGCGTGACACGTGTGATCTCGGTTGACGGTGACCGGTGAGCACGGCATCGGGGCGGTCGTAGCCCCGCAGCTTTTTCCCGAGCAGGGGAATTCCCAGGCGAAGCGACTCGACGATATGCTGCGGTAGTGCCTCGTCAATTGCTGTCCAAGTCACACCGAGCGGATAGGTGGGCTTAACCTTTCCACATGCCGTGCTGGCGCGCCTGGCAAGGAAATCTCCGACGAGCTGTGCCGGCGCGTTCCAGTTGGAGCCGCCCAGGCGATAAGCGGCTCGCTCGCAGGCGCGCTGGAGCTCAATGCCTGCGAGCGGATCATCGCCGGGAAGGTCGTCAGGTGTGACGTTAACGAGTAGGGCGGCATTCGCGTTGCGCCCGTTGCGGGCATTGAGGCTGGCGCCGTTGACGCACAGATGGCCTTGCTCGGAAGAGGCCGCGACAACCTGTCCTCCGGGGCACATGCAAAACGAGAACACACTGCGGCCGTTGGGGAGATGGGCGACAAGCTTGTAGGGGGCTGCTCCGAGTGCCGGGTGCCCCGCCGAAGGGCCATATTGGGCGCGGTCGATGTCGCGCTGTGGATGCTCGATGCGCACACCCATGGCAAAGGTCTTTTGCGCGAGGGCAACGTTACGTTCTTTGAGAAGCTCGAATACGTCGCGGGCGGAATGGCCGCAGGCGAGAATGAGGTGCTTTGTGACGATTGTCTCGCTTGTGGTTTCTTGGGGCGGTTGGACATCGATGCCGGTGATGGCGCCAGAACCATCGGTTCGAATATTGACGAGCTTTGTTCGATAACGGACGGTTCCACCGAGCTGCTCGATGCGCTGAGAAATGTTGGTGACGACGGTGGGGAGGATGTCGGAGCCAATGTGCGGCTTGGCGTCCCACAGGATGTCGCGAGGTGAGCCCGCTTCGACGAAGGTCTCAAGAATCAGTCGATGGGCAGGATTCTTGGTTCCCGTGTTGAGCTTGCCGTCCGAGAAGGTCCCTGCGCCGCCCAGACCAAATTGGATATTGCTTTCGGGGTCGAGGACACGCTCCTTAAGAAAGAGATCAATCGCTTCCGAGCGGCGAAGTGCGGGGTCGCCGCGCTCGATGAGCAGGGGTTTAAGGCCCGCTTCGGCAAGGGTGAGGGCGGCGAAGAGACCGGCGCAACCGGCGCCGACAACGACGGGACGCCCCTTGGGTGCATTCGGGACAGGGTTGGGGAATGAAGGAGCCTCGCCGTCTACTATGCGGATGCGCGAGCGGTCGCGCTCGGCGACGCGGTCGACCACCTCCTGCTCGAGTCGGGAGCTTGTCAGTTCAACTCGAAAGCTCAAAATAAAATGGACATCTCGCTTTTTGCGGGCGTCGATTGACTTGCGATGGAGCTCAATGGCTTTAATCTGGGAATCCTCGCATCGAAGGGCTCGTTTGACGGCGCGTCTACCAATAGCAAGGCAGGCGGTTTCGTCGCCGGCCTCATCGAGTGACGCGTGGACTTGGGTGATTTCGATCATCGAGGTCTCCTTAGATGCAAGAAAGAGGCCGCCCGGTGTCCCAGACGGCCCGAATGCGTTTTGATTATAGACTGCGCGGCTATAGGCTGCTTGCAGCGCGAATACCCGAGATCCAAGCCCATGCAAGGTTGAAACCGCCGCAATCGGCATCGATGTCGATTGCCTCGCCACAAATGTAAAGTGGGGCGCCTGCTGCGTTGCTCACGCAGAGGTTGGGAGCTGAGACGCTCTCGATGGGCACGCCGCCGCGCGTGACCTGGGCCGAACGCTCCTCTGTCGTTCCCTCGACGAGCAGCTTAAAGTGCTTGAGAATTGAGACCAGATGGATGATGTCGTGCGACCCGGGGTGGCACTGTTCGAATGCGGTGCAGACAACGTGAGAGAACTGCGGGGCAAGCATGCCGTCGAGCCAGCGGGGG
>CAJJVE010000115.1:0-5773 GCA_905196265.1 uncultured Collinsella sp.
AACGGCAACACCAAGAAGGCCAAGGGCACGAGGGTGAACCTGGTAGTCTCCAAGGGCCCTAAGCCCTCCGAGAAGGTTGAGGTTCCGCAGCTCGTCGGCCTGACCAAGGACCAGGCCGAGGCCGCACTGGCAAGCGTGGGCCTGAAGGGCAGCGCTTCGGAGGAAGCCAATGAGGCCGAAGAAGGCCAGGTCTTTGAGCAGAGCACTGTTGCCGGCAAGGAGGTCGAGAAGGGCACGACCATCTCGTACAAGGTCTCCAGCGGCCCGGACACCACCTCGGTGCCCGATCTGACCGACATGACCGAGGCCCAGGCGCGCAACGCTCTCGACATGGCTGGCTTTGGCGTCGACGTGAGCTACCAGGAAAACGACTCGGTTACCGAGGGTACCGTAATTAGCTGGAACCCCAGCGGCAAGCAGAAGCCCGGTGCCACGATCACCGTCGTCATCGCCAAGAAGTCCGGCAAGGCCAGCGTCCCGGGCAACCTGTACGGCAAGAGCATCTCCGCCGCCGTCACCGCGCTCAACAACGCCGGTTTCTACAACATCGCATTCTGCGATGAGAACGGCAACCCTGTGAGCGGCAACGAGAACGCAACTGTCACGGGTGTTTCCCCCACCGGCAAGCAGTCCACCGACAGCACGATTACGCTGACGGTTTCCATCTCCGGTTCCGGCGACGACTCCGAGTCTAGCAACTAACGTCAATCGCTTGTTGCTCCGAGCGGTTTAGACCGCAAACACATTCGCTCAAAAGCGCCCGCTTGCTCCCCCGGCAAGCGGGCGCTTTACGTGTCTCAGTAGACATCTGGTGATTTGATTTGGAAAATGTGGACGGACCCGCAGCCGGACGGGTAGAATGTTTCTAGAAAACGACGCACCCCGCGTAAGTGTTAAGGAGCGCGGGCGTACTAGTTTTCTAACGTGTTAAACGGCCGGGCTGCAACCCCGGCCGTTTTTATTTGCGCTTGCGGCGCAAACGCCGAGAACCGTCCGCACCGCGCGTGCGCCTACGGACCTTAAACCGAACCTCATACGAATCAAGAAACGCAATGATGAACGTGCCGACCGTCGCAAGGGCGGCGAGCGCGTTAAGGAATTTCTGCAATTGGGGACCTCCGATCAAGTCTTCGGCCGCCCGCGCACTGGATACGTCGCACACACGATTCTAACCGATGCAGCCCTGATGATGCGGGCGACGGGAAGGGTGGCGCGGGCGGAGCTAGACGAAATGCGACCCATATTGGTGACGCGGGCGTCGACGGCCCGAATCCGGCCCTTAGACCAGAAGAGCCCGGCACCATAGCGGTACCGGGCTCGGTCAATCTCTGGTGCCCCCGGGCGGATTCGAAAACTCCCCCCGCGGGAAAATTGGTGACGCGGGTGCCGACGGTCCGAATCCTGCCCTTAGACCAGAAGAGCCCGGCACCGTGGTGGTACCGGGCTCGGCAAATCTCTGGTGCCCCCGGGCGGATTCGAACCGTCGACACCCGCTTTAGGAGGTCTTGTATTTCTATTTGACCTGGTTTTTTATAATTTCTTCTGGATTCGTATAACAGCATGTAAAAAGGCTATTTTTAAGAAGCTCGACTTATAAGATTCAAAAACTTTCTACCCTAATTCTACCCAATCACTCTTGATTGGGTAGAATTTTGAGGGTAGGCTAGGGGCTTGCCCCTAGCCTACCCTCAAGGAATTCCATCATGAGCACCAGACCACGAGTCATCGGAAACGGCAGCGTATACCAGGTTAAAGAGGGCGTATTCCAATACCGCTTCAACCTCGGCAAGGATCCAAAGACCGGCAAGTATGCCTATTCACCCAAGAGGACACTACACTGCGAAGGCGTGAACAAGCGAACACGGAACGCGATGCTCCGCAAGGCTTTGGAGGAATACAAGGAAGAGTTGAACTCCGGGCTCGTCCGGGATAACGGAAATCGAACCGTCGCGGAATATGCCAAGGACTTTCACAGTTTAAGGATTGGTAGCCTTTCGCCGCTCGCCTACGCCCGTGAGGGCAACTACATTAGCCACATTCAGAAGATGTTCGCCCACGTCCGGCTTGCCGATCTCCACCCAGACGATATACGGCACATTTACGCAGACGCTCGCAAAAAGGGAATGTCGGAAGCCGAGCTGCACGGAACGCACGTCAAACTCCGACAGATTCTTCAGGATGCCGTGGACAACGAGCTCATCCTTCGCAACCCGTGCACACCAGTCAAGCTTCCCAAACCAACTTACAGGGAGAGAACTCCGCTTACGGCAGACGAGGCTTCACGATTTCTGTCTTGCCTCATGGATGAACCACTGTCGGCCAAGGCAACGGGCACCATGCTCTTGCTCCAATGTGGTCTCCGACGCGGCGAAATGCTCGGCTTGACTTGGGGCGACATCGATCTTGGGCAGCGCACGTTAAGCGTGTCGAAGCAGTTCACCAATGACAAGACTCTCCGACCGCCAAAATCGAAGATGAGCCGACGCACCATAGCAATCAACGACTCCCTGGCCCGCTATCTCGGCAAATGGAAGCTGGAACAGCGGGCGCAGCTCAACCGATACACTCTCGATCAGGACGACAAGACGCCTATCGTTAACGGCATAAAGATCGTCACGATCGAGGATGACATATACGCCACAGTCGTCAACGTAGACGGCCACAACTTCGACCGATGGTTCCGCGACTTCTGCGTCGATAACGGCTTTGGGAGCTACAACAATATCACCAGAAGATTCCAGCGAAACGGCAAAGAGCACGTGAGAGGCACGGGATACAGTGGGCTCGTCCCCCACGCCCTGCGGCACACGCAAGCGACGCTCCTAATCGGAGAAGGCGCAGACGTGAAGACTGTCCAGGCAAGACTTGGACACGCGTCTCCAAGTACGACGCTCTCCATCTACTCCCACGCCATCGAGGCAAACGATCGTAAGGCAGCAGATGCCTTCGGCGAGCTCATTTCCCAAGAGAGCAATTCATAAAGGAAGGGCCGAGATATACCCGGCCCTTCCCTTGCTTTGAACATAGATGGACTAATGGCGATAGACCATCGCTCCATATGGAGCTTTATCCTCCCAGGAAAACGATGAGGCGTCGCGAATGGGGAAGACGCCGATTATAGGTGCCTTCGTCCATTCGTCGGTATTCAGAATCGCGCCGTCCTTGTCATAGATCGGCTCGACCTGAGAACTCTGGACATCACGAATCCCCGGCCATTTATCAGCTATCGCATCAAGCACCTCATCCGTAGGACAGGCTTCCTTTGAGGAAAGATAAACATAGTGCGGAATTGCATCGCTTGCGTTCCGCACTTCAAGGACGAAAGCATAGTCGCATGATGAGGCGTTTGGCTCATTGACCACAGGCCAATCGTCAGGGACAACGAGATACGAGCCACCTCGCAGGTCCACGCGTTTCATTGACGGCCCCTTATCAACAAGGCTGTCTTGCGGAACAAATCGCAGCATATGGTTACGAAGAGCCTTGTAATAAGAGAGCTTGTCATTTAAATCGTCGGCAGCGAGCGACAGGGACTCAGCATCGCCATATCCACTAAGCTCATCCTGAATAGACTTGACCCGCTGCGCACAAAAAGCACTCAGCTCTGCAGCCGCACCCTTGTTGACGCGGAGACAGAGACTCGCGAGAAGGTCGACCACTTCCCCCGGAGTCTTAAACTCTTGCGGATGTTGTTCCTTGAACATGCTGATGTTGTCATCGGTCTGTTCAAGGACGGTCGTCCCAAACTTTCGTTTTTTCGGTTTCCTGGAACGTTCCATTTCATCCCCCAATCGATTTTCATTGTAAGTATAACCCCGTTTTTCGAGGTAAAAGTGCTTATCCGAAACTTTTCGGAACTTTTTCTGAATCTTCAGCGCCTCGATTGCCAGAAGCAGTATCATCGAATTGCACAGATAAGCGAATGCCGGAATGGAGGTGCCCAAAGAAGGCCATAGAAACAAAAAGCCGCCCACCCCTCCCCTCTAGTCGCCAAACTGAGGTGGGGAGGAGTGAGCAGACCAAAGGAGATTCTACCATGGTAGATTCCGTTGTTCCCAAAGCGGGTATCGTACCCGCTCCTCCTCGCGTCGTTCTGGGACGCGAGCGTCTGCTCGGCGTCACCGAGATTCGTGAGCTGACCGGGCTTGGGGAGGTTGCCGCCGCATCGCTCATGAAAGAGAGCGGTCGCTGCCTCAAGCTTCATAGCCGCCTCTTCGTCATCGAGTCCAGCTTTTTTGAGTACCTTCACGAGTTGGAGGTGTCGGATCCGTGCAGCCTGTAGCCAATAGCTCATTCAACGTCGAAGCCAATCAGCTCAAGACCTATATCGAGGAAATGAACGGGCGTAAGCCCATGGCTCATATACGCAGCCTCCCCTCTCTCGACAAGCTCATCGGAGGCGTCGTACCCGGAATCTTGACCATAGTCGGAGCGGCACCCGCTGCCGGCAAGACGACGCTCCTCAAGACCATCTCCGACGACCTCGCATCCCAAGGCGTGCCCACCGTCTTCTATTCCGCGGAACTCCCCGCGTATCGCATCGCCCAGAAGGGAATCACGCGCCTCGGCAACGGAGACTTCAGCCTTTCCGAGGCGACCGGGACCATCCCCGAGAAGAGGGAGGCATTTGAGCACGCCTGCGCCATCTACGCCGAGACCGTAGCACCTAACTCGTGCATCATGGACAGCCAAACGTCCATGGAAGATCTCGGGCGTTGCATCGGTGATTGCATTCACGAACGTGGGCAGCGCCCTGCCGTTTTTGTGGATTACCTTCAACTCATTGCAGCAACCAATTTCAATGTTCGCGCGGAAGAACGCGTTGTCATCACCGCTTGCGTCCAAGCCCTGGGCAACATCGCCCGGACGTATGACGTCCCCGTTTTCCTGATAAGCAGCGTCGCGCGCGATAAGTACAACGATGCGAACACCGAGCTCAACGTCTTCGCTGGCTCGCAGGGTATCGACTACGGCTCCGACAACGCTCTCTTCCTGCAGGTCGACGGCAGGGACAAGAAGGAGCGGAGGTACAACTCAGAGCTAGATGTTCGTCCCCTGCTCGTTCGCGTCCTTAAGGCACGCTATGGCACGCTTGGGAGCGCCAAGCTCACCTTCGACGCGCCCCATGCCACCTTCTATGACCAGGAGGGCTAGGCCATGCACGGCAACAGCAAGACCGCGCATATCAACGTCCGCATGACCGAGGAGGAGCGTGCCGTCATCATGGCGCGCTCCTCCTCTTTTGACATGGCCCCATCGACGTTCATGCGCGAAGCTGCCCTCCGCATCGGGCAGAAGCCCGTCAAGGTCGCCGACGAGGCGACCTTGCGGCAAATCCTCCACCAGATGAGGAAGCAGGGCGGAAACCTTAACCAGGCCGTCCATGCCGCAAACGCCTATGGCGTGGATGCGCAGACGGCCCGACAGCTCACGGAGGCCGTCCGACTGGTGTCGAGCACGGCCTCGCAGCTTTCAAACCTCATCTCCAAGAATCGAGAACTATCATGAAAACCAAGATGCTCACAGCGCTCCTATCATCCCTTTTCCTAGCGATCCTCGCATGCCCCGTACTCGCCGCCCCCATCGACATGCTCGTCGCCGGGTACGGACTCGACGCATCGGCAATTCCCACAACGTTCGACGCGGAGACCGTCCTCGGCTGGTGGCTCTCGGACGGGTTCGTCACCCATCCCCTCGGGGCCTTGTTCGTCTTCCTCCTTGCACTCTGCACCTGCGCCCTCATCGCCTACTCAAGCGCCCTCAAATCACGAGC
>CAJJVE010000116.1:0-5770 GCA_905196265.1 uncultured Collinsella sp.
CCGCCGGCATCGGCGAGAACGACTGGTCGATCCGTAAGGCCTTCTGCGACTGCTTTGAGTGGCTGGGCGTGCGCATCGACAACAACAAGAACCGCGAGGCCGTGGGCAACGGCCCGCAGGTCATCAGCGCCGCCGGCTCTTCCGTCACGGTCATGGTCATCCCCACAGACGAGGAATACATGATCGCCCACGACGTCGAGCGTCTGACCAAGAACAACTAACGCGCGCATTTGCAAGTAAACGAAAGGCCTCCAGAGCAACAGCTCCGGAGGCCTTTCTGCTAGCAGGTGGGCGGCGGAAACTCCATCCCATTTCGAGCACAAATTCTGGGACACGTTTTCCGGGTGAGGCGCGTTGCGGAAAGTGCGACCCACAATAAAGCAAAATTACGTCCCACAGTTTCCCAAACAGCCCCCAAGTGGACGCTGCATCCCACAATCCGCCTTCAAACCGGGACACGCTTTCCGGCACAACAACCGCCGAGGCCCTATCAGCCTTTTAAATCCACAGTGACCATATCCGCATCGTTTGCCCCCCCCAGCAACGGCACCCATCCATTCAGATTCTCAGTCCCAGCTCGTAGCCAAGCCGCCGTCCACCCCAGATTCCCTGAATGCCACGTGGCGGCAGAAGGCCGTACGGGCTAACCCCTGAAAACAATCCGCAGACCAGAAACGCCCCCGTTCGTAGCTCCGGAGGAGCAGAACGGGAGCGTTTCATTGGTCGAGGACGTTTTCGGGCGAGTGCGTGCGCTACTCAGCCATCTGAGCCTGGACGGCGGTGATGGCCACGACACCCACGATGTCGTCGGCAGAGCAGCCGCGCGAAAGGTCGTTGACCGGTTTGGCGATGCCCTGCAGGATGGGACCGTAGGCGTCAGCGCCGGCGAAGCGCTGGACCAGCTTGTAGCCGATGTTGCCTGCCTCGAGGTCGGGGAACACGAGCACGTTGGCCTTACCGGCGACGGAGGAGCCGGGAGCCTTGAGCTGGGCGACGGTGGGGACGATAGCGGCATCGAGCTGCAGGTCGCCGTCGATGGCGAGCTCGGGAGCCTTCTCCTTGCAGAACTTCACGGCCTCCTGGACCTTCTTGGCGACCTCGCCACCGGCGGAGCCCATGGTGGAGTAGGAGAGCATGGCCACGTGCGGCTCAACATTGCCCATGAAGGTGGACCAAGAGTGGGCGGAGGCGATGGCGATCTCGGAGAGCTCGTCAGAAGACGGATTAATGTTGAGGCCGCAGTCGGCGAAGATCAGCGTGCCGTCGGTGCCGAACTGCGGGGTGTCGGTGCACATTACGAAGAAGGCCGAGACCAGCTTGGTGCCCGGGGCGGTCTTGAGGATCTGCAGCGCGGGGCGTAGGGTGTCGGCGGTGGAGTGGCAGGCGCCGGAGACCAGGCCGTCGGCATCGCCCATCTTGACCATCATGGTGCCAAAGTAGGTGGCGTCCATCACCTGGGCGCGAGCCTGCTCGATGGTGACACCCTTCTTGGCGCGGAGCTCGGCAAACTTCTGCGCGTACTCCTCGTGCTTTTCGGTATTGCGCGGGTCGATGACGGTGGCGCCGGGAACATCGATCTCGTCGGGGTTGCCCAGGATGACGAGCTTTGCCAGGCCCTCCTCGATGATTTTGTTTGCCGCGACGATGGTACGCGGATCCTCGCCCTCGGGCAGGACGATCGTCTTAAGGTCGGCCTTGGCGGCAGACTTCATACGGTTAAGGAAATCGCTCATGTTACTCCTTACAAGCGTTTCACTAAGCTCCAGGCGCCCGGCTGTTCACGAATAAACCCGCTGCTAGCGGGTTTACCTTTCAATAATGTACGCCGCGGTGCTTGAGCTTTCCTTGTGTGGCAAGCTCATTATAGGACGCATTAGCGCTATAATCGCTCTGATAAATATGTCTCGAAGAATGTTCGAGAAAAGCCCAGCTAACGAGCACGTGGCTTTTGACAAGGAGTATCGATGCAGATTACCTCAGGCCTGCCTGAAGGCTTTAATGCTGGTGCGTACGACATGATTGTTGTCGGCGCCGGTTATGCCGGTGCCGTTTGCGCCCGCCGTCTTGCCGAAACTATCGGCTATCGTGTTGCCGTTTTGGAGCGCCGTAGCCACATTGCGGGCAATGCCTTCGACTGCACTGACGAGGCGGGAATCCTGGTCCACGAGTATGGTCCGCACATCTACCATACCTTTAACGAGCGCGTCCACAATTTCCTGTCGCGCTTTACCAAGTGGACGGACTACCAGCACAAGGTGCTCGCCAACATCAACGGTACCCTTATGCCCGTGCCCTTTAACCATGCGAGCCTCAAGCTCGCCTTTGGCGATGAGCGCGGCGAGGAGCTGTACCAAAAGCTCGTGGAGACCTTTGGCAAGGACGTCAAGGTCCCCATCATGGAGCTGCGCAAGAAGAACGACCCGGATCTTGCCGAGGTCGCCGATTACGTCTACGAGAACGTCTTTTTGCATTACACCATGAAGCAGTGGGGCCAGACGCCCGATCAGATCGACCCCTCGATCACCGGCCGCGTCCCCGTCTTTGTGGGCGATGACGATCGCTACTTCCCGCAGGCTCCTTTCCAGGGCATGCCGCAGGACGGCTATACCGCGCTGTTCGAGCATATGCTCGATCACGATCTGATTGATGTGTTCTGCGACGTGGACGCCCGCGACCTCTTCGAGATCGACGAGACCACCGTCAAGATCGACGGCAAGGTCTATGGTGGCGAGATCGTCTACACCGGTCCACTCGACGAGCTGTTCAACCTCGACCTAGGCGCGCTGCCGTACCGCACGCTCGATATGAAGTTCGAGACGCTCGATATGGACCAGTTCCAGCCCGTGGGCACCGTCAACTACACCACGAGTGAGGACTACACGCGTATCACCGAGTTCAAGAACATGACCGGTCAGGTTTTGCCCGGCAAGACCACCATCATGAAGGAGTACTCCAAGGCCTATACGCCCGGCTCGGGCGAGACGCCGTACTACGCTATCCTGGAGCCCGAGAACCGTGAGCTCTACGAGCGCTACCTTGAGCGCGTCCAGAACCTGACGAACTTCCACCCGGTGGGTCGTCTAGCTGAGTACCGTTACTACGATATGGACGCCGTGACCAATTCCGCCCTCGATCTTTCGGATGAGATTATCGCCTGCCATGCATAAAGTCATAACATTCGGTATTCCCTCGTATAACGCCGCCAAGGACATGGACCATTGCATCACCTCCATCTTGGAGGGGAGCAATTACGCTACCGATATCGAGATTATCGTGGTGGACGACGGATCCAAGGACGAGACGGCCGCCAAGGCCGACGAGTGGGAGGCCCGTTATCCTGGAATCATCCGCGCGGTGCACCAGGAGAACGGCGGCCACGGTATTGCTGTCCTTTCGGGTCTGCGCGAGGCGCAGGGCACCTACTACAAGGTTGTTGACTCGGACGACTGGCTCGACGGTGCGGCGCTTTCGACCATGCTTTCGATTCTGCGTGGCTTTGAGGAGCGCGACCAGCGCGTCGACCTGTTTATCTCGAACTACGTGTACGAGAAGGTTTATGAGGGCACGCATACCGCTATTGGCTACAAGTTTGCCCTGCCGCGCAAAAAGATTTTCTCTTGGGACCAGATCGGACACTTCCGTCCCGATCAAAATCTGCTCATGCACAGCCTGTGCTATCGCACCGATGTACTGCGCGAGTCCAATCTGCCTATGCCGGCGCACACGTTCTACGTGGATAATATCTACGCATACGTGCCGCTGCCGCGCTGCAAGACCATGTACTACGCCGACATCGACCTCTATCGCTACTTTATCGGTCGCGAGGGCCAGAGCGTCAATGAGGCCACGATGGTCAAGCGCCTGGGTCAGCAGTTCCGCGTAACGCGCATCATGATGGAGTCGTTCCACCTGTACCAGGACGTTGAGTCCTCGCGTCTGCGTTCGTACATGATGGGCTACTTCACCATGATGATGGCGATTTGCTCGGTGCTCACCAAGCTTTCCGAGGAAGATTGTGCCGATGAGCGCCTGAAGACGCTGTGGAAGGACCTGAAGGAGTACGACGAGCGCATGTATCGTCGCGCTCGCTACGGCGTGGTCGGATTCTTTACCAACCTGCATGGCCGGGCCGGAGACAAAACCACACTCGGCCTATACCATCTTGCCTCAAAGATCTTCAAATTCAACTAGCACAGAAATGCTCGGGTAACGGGGACCCCTGGTCCTTAACTTGCTACTTCGAACAGTCCTGCGCAAGACGGAGGCGCCACTGGCGCCTCCTTTGCGTGCGGAACTCGTATCAAGTTAAGGACCAGGGGTCCTCTGCTATGTCCCGCTTTATGTCAGCAAGCTGAATTTGAAGATCTTCGACGCGCGGTACACAGGGGCCTGGGCTGAAGGGGATCTTGTTGAGTAGGTTGCCCGGTGGGTCTTGGTTATGTTTGTCGCGAGTTCCGCACGAGCCGAAGAGCACTTAATGTGCTCTTCGTGCGAGCCAGGACTGTAGAGCAGCAAACATAACCAAGACCCACCGGGCAACCGGACGGGCTAGTTTACTTTGCGGCGCCGGGGATGCCGTGGGAGGTTTTGGCGTTTTTGGCTCCGTTTACGATGGCGGTTTGCAAAGTCCTTACGGCGAGCATGCCCAGTAGGTCTAGGGGTACGGCGGCGCTTGCCTGGCTACCCAGTTTGCCGCTGGCGAGGGTGTAGATGGCGTCGCCGTCGTTGGTGGTGTGCGTGGGGCGGATGGCGTGCGCATAGGCGTCTGCTGCCATCTGGGAGACCTTGGTAGCCTGCGCTTTAGTGAGCTCAACGTTGGTGACGATGCAGCTGATGGTGGTGTTGGTGCGGTCGAGCGGCATTTGCATGGAGCCGGCGGCGGCAAAGGCGGCGAGCTCCATGTCGACGATCTGGTCGCTGTCTGCTGCAGCGCGCATACCGGCGACCCACTCGCCGGTGAAGGGGTCGATAACGTTGCCGCAGGCGTTGACTGAGACCACGGCGCCCACCTTGACGGGGCCGAGTGCCACGGCAGCAGCGCCTAGGCCGGCCTTCATGCAGGTGGCGGGGCCCATGAGCTTGCCCACGGTGGCACCGGTGCCAGCACCTACATTGCCCTGCTCGAGCGTGGTGGGGGTGTTGTCGAGCGCCTCGCGCACGGCAGAGATGCCAGCCTCAATGTCGGGGCGCACGGTGGGGTCGCCATAGGCGAGGTCGAAGATGCAGCTGGAGCACACGATGGGCACCTGCGTGGGGCCGACAGGAAGGCCGATGCCGCGGCTCTCGAGCTCGCGGGCGACGCCGCTTGCGGCCTCCAGACCAAAAGCCGATCCACCCGAAAGGCAGACGGCGTGGACCTTGTCCACGGTGTTCTCGGGACGCAACAGGTCGGTCTCGCGCGATGCCGGGGCACCGCCGCGAACGTCAACACCGCCGGTGGCTCCCTCGGGTGCCACGATTACGGTGCAACCGGTGCCGGCCTCCTCGTCCGTATAGTTGCCAAAGCAAAAGCCATCGACATCGCAAACGTCAATGGCCTCAAGCAGGGTGTCCATGTTTTACTCCTATCGGTTTTCCGCCGGGCCTCATGCCCGGTCGGGATCCGTACGGTACGCCAAAATTGTAGGCGCTGGGGGATACCCAGCGCCAGATGCAATTACGATAGTTTTTGAATCGCGCGCGCGACGCGAGCGATGGGCAGGCCCACCACGTTGTAGAAGTCGCCCGAAATATCATGCACGAGCATGCGCCCGCCGACGCCCTGGATGCC
>CAJJVE010000117.1:0-5737 GCA_905196265.1 uncultured Collinsella sp.
GTCCAGGGACAGTCCGGTGTCGTCGAGCGCGATCCAGCTGTCGTCGAGCGTCTGCGTGCAGGTCACGTTGACGGTGGCGTACTCGTGGGCGCACGCGCGTAGCACGGAACCCACGACGCCCTCGCCGGCAACGGGGGAGTCCAGGGCGATCTGCAGGTCGAGCGTCGACTGGGGACGGGCAACGACGTCGATGGCGGCAATCGCAGCCGCTGCGTCGACGCCGCTCACGCGCACAGTTACCGTGGCGTGCTGGTACGCGGGCACATCGATGACGATGCGCTTGGTGGCGTGGTCGGCCAGGTAGGTGTAGGCAGCCTCGCCCATACCGGTCTCGAAGGCCTCGGCAGGGGAGAGTTCCTCCTCGAGCTTGATAGCGCCGGCCTGGTAGACAGAGGTGGCGGGCACGTCGAGCTCGGTCTCGGGCGTGATGCGGGCGCGATCGGCGGCATCGCCGGGGGCAGCGGTACGGCGCTCAGGGAAGCGCTCGGCCATGGCGTCCATGGCAGCGTCGAAGACGTCGGGCACACCACGGAACTGCTCGTCCAGACCCTCGACCTCAACGGCCGCGGCGGGAGCGGCGACAAGCTCGTCCGAAAGCTCGAGCTTGGTCTGGTTCATCTTGAGCCAACCCCATGTGGCGGCCGGCATCGCATTGACGCCCCCGATCTCCTGCAGCACGCCGTCTCGGGGCTCCGACCCTCCTCGCGTACCTTTAGTACGCGTCGTCGGGCTCGTCGCTCCCGATACGTCGCACTGCAGAAGCTCGGATGACGTAAATGCGTTCGGCGTGTTGGTTTCCTGTTTCATTATCCGATCGCTCCTTCCATCTCGAGCTTGATCAGGTTGTTCATCTCGACGGCGTACTCAAGCGGCAGCTCCTTGGAGACCGGGTTGGCAAAGCCGTTGACGATCATGGTGCGGGCCTCTTCCTCCGAGATACCGCGGCTCATCAGGTAGAACACCTTGTCGTCGCCAATGCGGCCGATGGTGGCCTCGTGGCCGATGTCGACGTTCTTGGCGCGGATGTCCATGGCGGGGATGGTGTCGGAGCGGCTCTGGTCGTCGAGCATCAGCGACTGGCAGCTCACGGTTGCCTTGGAGCCCTCGGCCTTAGGCGTGGCCACGATGGAGCTGCGGAAGGTCTGGATGCCGCCGCTCTTGGAGATGCCCTTGGTCTCGACGGTTGCCGAGGTGTCGGGTGCGTTGAGAACGACCTTGCAGCCGGTATCGAGGTTCTGACCGGCGCCGGCAAAGGTAATGCCGGTAAAGCTCGAGCGGGCGCGGCGGCCGTTGAGCACGCTCATGGGGTAGAGGTAGCCCACGTGGCTGCCGAAGGAGCCGCTGATCCACTCGATGTCGCCGTCCTCGTCCACGCGCGCACGCTTGGTGTTGAGGTTGTACATGTTCTTGGACCAGTTTTCGATGGTCGAGTAGCGCAGGTGCGCGCGCTTGCCCACAAAGAGCTCCACAGCGCCGGCGTGGAGGTTGGCCACGTTGTACTTGGGTGCGGAGCAGCCCTCGATAAAGTGCAGGTCGGCGTCGTCCTCGACGATGATGAGCGTGTGCTCAAACTGGCCGGCGCCCTTGGCATTGAGGCGGAAGTAGCTCTGCAGCGGGAAGTCGAGCTTGGTGCCCTTGGGCACGTAGACAAACGAGCCGCCCGACCACACGGCACCGTGCAGGGCCGCAAACTTGTGGTCGGTGGGCGGGATAAGCGTCATAAACTTCTCGTGGATGAGCGGCTCCCACTGCGGGTCGTGCAGGGCCTCCTCAATGCCGGAGTAGACGATGCCCATCTTGGACGCCGTGTCCTGCATGTTGTGGTAGACGAGCTCGGAGTCGTACTGCGCGCCGACGCCCGCCAGATAGCTGCGCTCGGCCTCGGGGATGCCCAGGCGCTCAAAGGTGTTCTTGATGTCGTCGGGTACCGACTCCCAGTCGTGCTTTTGGTCGGTGTTGGGCTTGACGTAGGTGACGATGTTGTCCATGTCCAGACCCTCGATGGAGGGACCCCACGTCGGATCCGGGAAACGGTTAAAGATCTCGAGGGACTTGAGGCGCAGGTCGAGCATCCACTGCGGCTCGTCCTTCTTGGCGCTGATCTCGCGCACGATGTCGGGCGTGATACCGGCGTCGAGGCGCTCGAATCCCTCCTCGCCATAGGTGAAGTCGTAGAGGCTGCGGTCGATGTCCGCGACCTCGGTGCGGTTCTTGGTCATTGCGTCGCCCCTTTACGCCTGCTGCTCGGCAGCGGCGGCCTCGGCCTGGGCGCGCTGCTCGGCGGCCTCGCGCTCGAAGGTCTCAAAGCCGTTCTTGTCGATCCAGGGGATGAGCGAGGCATCGTCCTCGCGCACGATGTGGCCCTTGACCATAACGTGGACGCGGTCGACATCCAGGTGCTCCAGGATGCGCGTGTTGTGCGTGATGATGAGCATGGAGCCGTCGCAGCTCTTGCGGTAGGCGTCCATGCCGTGGCTGACGGTGGACAGGGCGTCGACGTCCAGGCCGGAGTCAGTCTCGTCCAGGATGGCGAGCTTGGGCTGCAGCAGCAGGAGCTGGAGCATCTCGACCTTCTTCTTCTCGCCGCCCGAGAAGCCCACGCCCAGCTCGCGGTTGAGGTAGGCGGTATCCATGTTGAGCTCGGCTGCGAGCTCCTTGACGCGACGGCGGAATTCCTTGCCCTTCATCTCCAGGCCGGGGCGGCCGGCGATGCTGGCGCGCAAAAAGCTTGACAGCGGCACGCCGGGGATCTCGACCGGTGCCTGGAAGCTCAGGAACAGGCCGGCGCGCGAACGCTTGTCGGTGGTGAGCTCGGTGATGTCCTGGCTGTCAAAGACGATGCGGCCGTCGTTGACCGTGTAGACGGGGTCGCCCATGACCAGGTGGCCGAGGGTGGATTTGCCGGCGCCGTTGGGGCCCATCAGCACATGGGTCTCGCCGGCGGCGACGTTGAGGTTGACGTTGTGGAGGATGGTCTTCTCGTCCACGGAGGCGGTCAGACCTTCGATGGAAAGCAGCGGATTTGCACTCATGCTGTCCCTCTCTGTATATGGTGTACTCATGGGTGTACTAAACCCTAGGAATCTTCTCGGAATAAAGTTACTATGGGTTCGGCGTTAGTCAAGGGAAAACCCGACTAATCCACTCGACTTTTTAGATTGTGGGACAAATTCATCGGTAGTGCTTGTCCCCAGCGTTATGGAAGGGTAGGTATGCTCATTTCTTCTAAGGGCCGCTATGCCCTCCGTTTGATGATTTATATTGCAGCGCTCGGTGACGCCGAGGGCAAGATTGCCCTGCGCGAGGTTGCCGACCGCGAGCGCATTTCGCAGAAATATCTGGAGCAGCTGGTTCGTCCGCTTATGAAGACGGGCCTGCTTAAGAGCGTGCGCGGCAAGGGCGGCGGCTACATGATGGCCAAGGACCCGGCCGAGGTGCGTGCCGGCGACATCCTGCGCGCCGTCGAGGGCAGCACTGCCCCGGTGGCGTGCGACGGCATTGACAACAGCTGCACCCGTAGCGATCTGTGCTCGACCGTCAAGTTCTGGCGCGGCCTAGACGACGTGATCGAAAAGTACGTCGACGGCGTGACGTTGGCCGACTTGGCCGCCGTCCCCGAGATCAACTTTGACATTAAGTTGTAGGGCTGCAAATGGCATCTCTCGACAAGGTGTATAAGCAAATTGAGGTTTTTGCTCGGGAATGTGACGCCGAAAAGGTTGTACTGTTTGGTTCCCGCGCTCGAGGTGACAACTTACCTAAGAGCGATATTGATATTGCTGTAGCAGGTTGTCGGGATTTCGGCCGTTTCTCATATTTGATCGAGGAGCGTCTTGATACTCTTTTGGATGTAGACGTCGTCAATCTCGATGGGCCCACATCGCAGTCGTTGCTCGATGAAATTGCCAGGGATGGTGTGATTCTGTATGAAAAAATATGAGAACTTTGTCAGCGCCTTGGCGAATCTTGAGGATGCGCCCAATCAGGATCTCAACAATGATTTTGTTCAGAGTGGATTGATTAATAAGTTCAATCTTCAATTTGAACTGAGTTGGAAGCTCCTTAAGCGCCTACTCGAGTATGAGGGCGCCACGCTTGCCGCGTCGGGGTCTCCTCGTGCCATCTTGAAGGAGTCCTACCGGTTCTACGACTTTATTGATGAGGCGGCCTGGCTAGATATGCTCAGAGACCGCAATACGAACGTCCATATCTATGACAACAAGCTCGCTCAAGATTTGATTCAGCGCATCTTGAACGTCTATATTCCCGCTTTCTGCCAGTTGCGAGACGGGCTGATGGAGCGATACGGCGAGCTTCTTCTGGTGCCCGACGACCAGTTTGTTTAATTCCTTAAGATTTAGCGGAGGGTTGTTGCCGTTTACCGATGGGTTGTTGTGCAACAAACGGGGAGCTGTAATACTGAATCCATCTTTGCAAACTGCACTTTAACCACACCAATGCAGGGAGGATGTATGCAACCCAAGCATTCCGCGATTGTTGCGGGCCTGACGCTGGCGCTTTCGTTTGGCGCCGTTGCCGCACCCGCAACCGCTATAGCCGAGGAGCCCACGCCGGGCGTTGCCTCAGATGCCACCGATATCGATAAGGGCCTGTACACCCAGCAGTCTTTCTCGGGCGTGCTGAGGTCGGTTCAGGGCGTTTCGTTTGTCAGCGTGACTGATGAGATGAAGTACTTTACCAAGTACGAGAGCCACGGCAACTATAACCAGGGTTTTTCGTATGGCGACTGCTATAACGCGCTGGGTTATTACCAGTTCGACCGTCGATGGTCGCTCATTCCGTTTATGAAGCAGGTCTACAACTACGATTCTGCCAAGTACGGCATGCTTAAGGCCGCGATTGACCGCGGCAGCGAGATTTCCAACGGAAGCAACCCCATGTACGCGAACGGCCAGCTCACCGAGCTGGGTCGCATCGCGCAGGATGCCTTCCTGGGTGCTTACAACACCGATCCGGCTGAGTTCTCGGCGCTGCAGGATGCCTATGCGTACAACTCCTACTATGCGGTGACCGAGTCGTGGCTTAAGAACGCTCTGGGTATTGATATTTCCGGTCGTGCCGATTGCGTCAAAGGCATGGTGTGGAGTATTACCAATATGTGCGGCACGGGTGGCTGCCAGGACTTTTTCCGCTGGGCAAACCTTTCCAACAGCATGACCGACCGTGAGTTTGTGACGGCGCTTTCGAACAGCGTGGTTGATAACGTGGCGCGCAAGTATTCGAGTCAGCCTCAGTACCATGATGGATGGAAGAATCGCTATAAGAACGAGCTCAAGGACTGCTTGGTCTACATTGCTGAGGACGAGGCTGCTACTGAGGAGGCGCCTTCGGAGCCCGATCCGGAGCCGGAGCCCGCGCCCGCGCCTCGCCCGAACAAGGTCCCCGCTGCGCCTGCTGGGCCAACGGTGGAAACCGATAGCGATACGGACAATGGCGGCGAGACGGGTGCGCCTTCGACTGGTGTTGGCAACAATGGTGCCGCTAATGGCGGGACTGCTTCGGGTGGAACGGAGTCTGCTGGCGGTGCTGGTGATTCGGGCTCTGGTCCAACCGGCGGTTCTGTCTCTGGATCGACTGGCGGTTCCGTTTCTGGCTCGACCGATAGCGGCTCCTCTAATGGCTCCACCGATGTTGGCGAGAGCTCTGGCGCTGATTCCGACTCGACCGAGGACTCCAATGTCAGCAATTCGTCGACCGAGAACAAGCCCTCCTTTGT
>CAJJVE010000118.1:0-5606 GCA_905196265.1 uncultured Collinsella sp.
TCGTTTCTACCTGTTACAGATCGAGACAAACTGCAGGGGAAAGACCGAACAATCTCAATCTGTAACACCAGGCCCGGTTTTGGCGGCCTAACTGTTACAGATCGAGACAAACCGGGTCCAAGCCGCCACAAAGGCGCCTGTCCCCTTTGTGGTGGTTTGGGCAGGCGGGTATCAAAAAGTGTCAGATGGGGGCGGCTGTCGAGCGCCCGCGTGCGAAAAGAAGTGTCGACCTGCGCCGCTGTCGTTGAGCGAGGCCCTATTTGCGGGGATACTGAAACCACGACAAGCAGCGTATGAAAGGATCGATGCATGGCTTTCCGTAAAGACTTCTTGTGGGGCGGCGCGACGGCTGCCAACCAGTGCGAGGGCGCCTACAACGTGGACGGCCGCGGCTTGGCCAACGTGGACGTGGCTCCGCACGGCCCCGAGCGCTATGCGGTGGTCTCCGGCCAGCGCAAGATGCTCGACTTCGAGGACGGCTATTACTATCCCGCGCAGACCGGCATCGATTTCTATCACCACTACAAGGAGGACATCGCCCTCTTTGCCGAGATGGGCTTTAAGACCTTCCGCATGAGCCTGGCGTGGACCCGCATCTTCCCCAACGGCGACGAGACCGAGCCCAACGAGGCTGGCCTGGCCTTCTACGAGGACGTATTCCGCGAGTGTCAGGCGCACGGCATCGAGCCGCTCGTGACCATCACGCACTTCGACTGCCCGATTCATCTCATCAAGGAGTACGGCGGCTGGCGCAACCGCAAACTCATCGACTTCTACAAGAATCTCGCGACCACGATCTTCACCCGCTACAAGGGTCTGGTGAAGTACTGGCTCACCTTCAACGAGATCAATATGATTCTGCACCTGCCGTTTATGGGTGCCGGTCTGGTCTTTGAGGAGGGCGAGAACAAGGAGGCCGTCGAGTACCTGGCCGCCCACAACGAGCTCGTCGCCAGCGCTTGGGCAACCAAGATTGCCCACGAGATCGACCCCGAGGTCAAGATCGGCTGCATGCTCGCCGCAGGTAGCTACTACCCCTACAGCTGCCGTCCGGGCGACGTGCGCCAGGCGCAGCTCGACAACCAGGACAACTACTTCTTCGTCGACGTCCAGAGCCGCGGCTACTACCCGGCCTATGCCGTCAAGAAGCTCGAGCGCTTGGGCATCGATGTGGGCATGACGGACGAGGACCGCGAGATCCTGGCCGCCAACACCGTCGATTTCATCAGCTTTAGCTATTACAGCACCCGTTGCTCCGCCGGTGCCGATAACCCCGATGTCGAGCGCACCCAGGGCAACGCCTTCGCCGGCGCCAAGAACCCCTACCTGCAGGAGAGCCAGTGGGGCTGGGCCATCGATCCGCTGGGCTTCCGTATTACGCTCAACGACCTGTATGACCGCTATCAGAAGCCGCTGTTTGTGGTCGAGAACGGTCTGGGCGCCAAGGATGTTGTCGAGGAGGATGGCTCCATCAACGATGACTACCGTATCGACTACCTGCGCCAGCATATTGCCGCGATGCGCGATGCGGTGACCGAGGACGGCGTTGACCTGCTGGGTTACACCACCTGGGGCCCAATCGACCTGGTGTCTGCCGGCACGGGCGAGATGTCCAAGCGCTACGGCTTTATCTATGTGGACCGCGACGACGCCGGCAACGGCACCCTCAAACGTTCCAAGAAGAAGAGCTTCGACTGGTACAAGAAAGTTATTGCTTCTAATGGTGAGGACCTGTCCTAAGGAAGCTGAGACACTCAACTTCAGAGCCTCCTAACCAAGGCGCCCGGCGAGTATGTGCTCGCCGGGCGCCTTGCCGTCTGCGGATTTTGGGACATGTGGCCCGCTTTTTGAGCCTGCCTGTCGGTACACTAAAAGCACTATGGGTACCCGCGAGCGACATATCGGCCACGCGGCCGCCCGATCCGCACCCGTGGCGGATCCCAGGGGCGGCAGGCTCTTCACCATGCCGCGATTCCTTGTTGGCATAACACATCAGGTGTACCGTCACCGCGTCTTCGCTATCGCCGGCGCTATCACCGCGCTGTTCCTCATACTTTTGGCAGTCTTACCGGCGCTGTTCGCCTTCGATCCCAAACTTTCTAACGCTGCGCCCGCCTATAGCGAGGTGTCCGAAGAGGTCGTGGATGCGCTCGTCCATTCGAGTTCTCTCCCGTTGCTTGTCGCTGCAATTGTATTTTCGATTTGGGGCGTATCGGTCTATCTGCGCTGTTTGGACTATGTGTTGCGCCGCCGCCTTGTTGCCGTCGCCACCATCTGCGCCCTGTGGATGATCGAAGTCATTCTCAAGTACAAGTCGTTCACGCCGTTCTATGCCACCGTGCTGTGGTACCTGTACTACGTGCCCATGACGCTCATTCCGCTGCTCTACCAGTTGTGTGGTCTGCGCCTTGCGGGCCTGGAGCAACACCGCCTGGGTCGCCGCTACTGCGCCGCGCTGTGGATTGTGGCCATCCTGCTTATCGGATTTGTGCTCACCAACGATTTTCACCAGCAGGTCTTCCGCTTTGACCGCACAAGCGACACCTGGAGCAACGATTACACGTACGGCTGGGGTTATTTCGCCGTCCTCGCGTGGACGGCCTTTGACTTCGTGGCCTTTTTTATCCTGGTTGGTCGGTCCTCGTCCTTTCGCATCCAGCGTTTTTCGGGCACGGCGGCGCTCGTACTGCTGGGTGGCGCATTCTTTGCCATCTCGTATGCGTTGCGCGTGCCCTGGGCATGGAGGCTCAACTTTTCGCTCGTCTATTGCGTCCTGTGCGTGGTGGCGATGGAAATCTGTCTCGATTGCGGTGTCATTCCGTCGTATCACGACATCGCCGGCATCTTCGACACCTTGCCGCTTGACCTCAAAGTTCTAACGCGCGACCTGCAGGAGGTCTATGCCACGCCGGTGTCAAAGCCAATGCCGGTAGGCGTGCGCGAGGAGTTGCGGACCCAGGAGCACGGCCGCGCCCATGCCTTTGCCGTGGCGTCCGATCCCGATGTAATGTATCGCGCCTTTCCACTGCTGGGCGGATCGGCCCTGCTTGCCCAAGACGTGTCGGAGCTCAACGAGCTTAACCGTGAACTGGCACATCGTCGCATGGAGCTGCAGCGTCAAAACGAGCTGCTCGCCGCCGACTACGACCTTAAGACGCATTTGGCAGATCAAGAGGCCGAGACCTTGCTGGTCCAAGACGTGGACCAAGCGCTTGCCCGCGCGCTCGAAGGGATGTACGACCTGCTGAGCTCGCTGCCGCCGTTGACCGACGAAGCGTCTTCGCACGAGCGTTACCGCATGCTGCAGCGCGCCAAGATGCTCGTCGCCTATTGCAAGCGCAAGGGGTCGCTCACGTTGGCGCAGCACGGGGAGAGCGGTTTTGACCGCGACCGTATTCAGCTCATTGCCAACGAGCTCGCAAGCGACCTGCGCACCATCGATATCGATTGCGCCTCGATTATCGCCATACGGCGCCCGTTGCACGCCAGTACGGTAAGCGCGCTGTACGACTGCGTGTACGACTTTGCGTTTTTTGCCTACACCACCGACCATCCGGCGCTTATGTATCACTTGGGCGACCATGACCGATGCAGTGTCGAGCTGCGTGCCACGCTTTTTTCCAACGATGATGAAGATCTTTCGCAGACGCCCGCTGCGCAAGAGCTCGAAAGCGCTCTGCAAGGGCGCAACGTGGCATACCGCTTTGAGGGCGAGCCCGGCCAGCTGCGCATGATCGTCTTGATGCCGAGGGCGGGTGAGTGACGATGCAGATTTCGCTCATCCTTCCCCAAATCGTTGCGCTCGATGTTGTCTTTGCCCTGGCTGCGTGTCTGCAGACGATCCACGTCCCGCTCATCGCATCGCGCCGCTCGTCCTATAACCGTAAGGTGATTTGCGCCTACGAGGCGAGCCTTGTGCTTCATCTGATGATTTCGGCGCTTATCCTGTTCGCGTCGTCTGGCTCGCATCTGGTGGCGCCGCTTGACGTTTGCGCCAGGGCAATGGGCGGAGCGTTGTGGCTCAATGCCGCGATCTTTGCCTATGGCGTGGTGCTTATGGTGCACTATCGTCGCCCCGTCATGCTGGTCGAGCTGCTGCTTGTCGTTGCCGTTACACCGCCGGTGGTGCTTGCCATGGGCTCGGCGTGGACCGTTGTCCTTATCGCAGAGGGAGCGTTCTTCCTGTTCCGTTCCATCGCGGCGCTCTTGATGGACGTCCGTAACCGCCAAGAGGATATCACCATGTTCTCGACGATCGAGACCATCAACGTGATTCCCGTGGGCATCCTGTATCTGGACTCGAGGGGTCGTCCGCTGCTCATGAACCGCTGCATGCGCAAAAACCTCGTAGAGCTCCATATGCCCACCGACCTGGGCGACATGAGCAGCACATGGAACGACCTTCGCAAACTCAGCATGCAAATGCCCGAAAGCAGCAGGAACCGTATGCGGATTAATCTGGACCGCTTTGGTGAGGCGCGTGCGGTGGTCGAGGTCTCTCCCGCCGAGATTCGCCTATTTGTGTGCGATCGTGTTATGGTTTCGGGCCGTTCGTTCGAGCGCATTATCGGTCTTGATGTGACAGAGTACGCGCATGCTCATGACCGCTTGGCGCAAGCCAACCACCTGCTTGAGCTTGCGGGCCAAGAGCTCCAGTCCCAGATCGAAGAAGTTAAAAAGGTTGCCGACAATGCGGCCTACCTACGCATGCGCGCCCGCGTTCACGATGTGATCGGGCAGCGCCTGTCCATTCTTCATCGCTATTTGGAGGAGGGGCGTCTGGACGATGAGTCGCTCGAGCAGATTGACCCGTTGCTGCGCTCAATCGCCGCCGATTTGCGCAGTGGCGGCGCCAGCGAGCCTGCAGAGCAGCTGGGCGATATCGTCCATGCTTTTGGCCTGGTGAGCGTGCAGATCGATGTTGAGGGTGCGCTGCCTGAGGACGCGCGTGTCGCCGCCGCATTTTTGCAGATTATCCGCGAGGCCTCGACCAATGCCACCAAGCATGCTCAGGCGCATCGGGTCCACGTGCGTCTGTGGCAGGAGGGGACGGATGCTGGCGCCGTCGCGTGCATGACGATTTCTAACGACGGGTCCCCGGCCCCCGTATCGTATCGCGAGGGAACGGGTATCCCTGGTATGAGGCATGTCGCGCAAAATCTGGATGGCAGCCTAGAGGTCCACGCCGCCCCACCCTTTACGCTTACGGTATCCATTCCGCTTACGCCCAACGCTGCTGTTCGGAGGAGAAGCTCATGATTCGCGTCCTTATAGTCGAAGACCAGGCCATTCTGCGCGAGAGCCTGGCGCGCTCCGTTGGCGACCAGCCCGATATGACTGTTGTTTCCGCCATCGCCGATGCCTCCGAGGCCTTGGGTGTCGCGCTCAAGGAGCGCCCGGACATGATACTGATGGACGTATGCACCGAGCATGATTCCAACGGCATCGTGGCGGCGGCGCGTATCAAGGAGCAGCTGCCCGAGTGTCGCATCATTATCATGACCGGTATGCCCGAGATCACCTTTGTCGATCAATCTCGCGAGGCGGGCGTCGATAGCTTTGTGTGCAAGAACGTCGGTATCGACGAGCTGTTCGCCGTGATGCGC
>CAJJVE010000119.1:0-5598 GCA_905196265.1 uncultured Collinsella sp.
TCACCGGCACCGTGATGGATAACATCCGCTACGGCAACCTGGACGCTTCCGACGAGGAGTGCATCGCGGCGGCCAAGCTCGCGGGCGCCGACGACTTTATCACCCGCCTGCCCGACGGCTACGACACCATGCTCACCGGCAACGGCGCGCAGCTGTCGCAGGGCCAGCGCCAGCTGATTTCGATCGCACGCGCTGCTGTCGCCGATCCGCCGGCAATGATTCTGGACGAGGCCACGAGCTCCATCGACACCCGCACCGAGGCTATCGTGCAGGCAGGCATGGATAAGCTCATGGAGGGCCGCACGACGTTTGTCATCGCGCACCGCCTGTCCACCGTGCGCAACTCCGACGCGATCATCTGCCTGGACCACGGCCGCATCATCGAGCGCGGCAACCACGACGAGCTGATCGCCAAGCGCGGGTATTACTACCAGCTGTACACGGGTGCATTTGAGCTCGAGTAGCTCAAAATAGCCCTACGCTCCCGACGGAGCTCCTGCGCGCGCGGTCTTTTCTCGCAAGCTGAAGAGAAATGGTGAGGCCCTGGCCGTTTGGCCAGGGCCTTGTTTTGTGTGGGGCGTTTTGACTGGCAGGTGCTGCATATTAATCGTATAATTTATCGTAAGTTCCCGCACATCGATTGGAGCCTTATATGCCTGCCATTAAGCCTGTTTCCGATTTACGCAATTACAACGAGGTGCTCTCCGATGTCCACGAGGGCTCCCCGGTGTTTCTGACTAAAAACGGGCACGGTTGCTACGCGGTACTCGACATGAAAGATTACGACCGGTTTTGCGCCATTAGCACGCTGATGTCCGAGCTTGAGCGTGGGCGCAACTCAGGCGAGGAGAGCGGATGGGTCTCATCAGATAACGTCGCCGCACACTTCCGCCGCAAGGCTGCAAGCCATGCATAGCTGCAAGGTCGTCTACTCTCCGCTGGCTCTGCAAGATCTCGACGACATCTGGGACTACATTGCCATCGAACGGGACAATCCCGCAGCAGCGGAGAGAATCGTAGAGGGTATCCTCGCTCGGATAGACCTGCTCTCCAGCTTCCCGGAGTCGGGCACGCCACTATCCTCGATCTATCCCCTACGCTCCGATTACCGGTTCGTGATCTGTGACAATTATCTCGCGTTTTACCGCTTTCACCAGAAGGTCTATATTGACCGTGTTCTCCACGGAAAACGCGATTACCTGCAGATATTGTTTGCCGAATAGTCAGGTCCCGATATTAGACGACCCTAAAGGCCGTAAAGCGAGGACAGTTTCGTGAAGAATGTGTCGCATGCTTCTGGTTGTGCTATAAACGTAACATGCTACAGAAAGGATGGTGGCTGGAATGGTTCCCGAAGATGCTGTTGGACCCCTGTTTAAGGTAATCAACGAGCGCATGCAGGCGTCTGCCGATGCGGACCTCAAGGAGCAAGGGCTCACCTTTGCGCAAAGCCAGGTGATCGTCTACCTCATTGAGCATGCGGGCCGAGCGCTCCAAAAAGAGATCGAAACTAGCCTCAAGGTCTCTCACCCAACGGTCTCCGGCCTCGTCAGCCGGCTCGAGAAAAACGGCTTCGTGCGCACCTGGGTAGCCGAGGATGACCGACGTAATAAGGTCGTTGAGCTTACGGACAAGGCACACGATGCCGGTGATCGCATGCGTGCCACCATGCGCGAACGCGATCGAGAGCTGCTCGCCGGCCTTGATGAACGCGAGCAGACGGAGCTCATCCGCATGCTCAGGCGAATCTACGCCAACGTCTGCAAACAATAAACAATAGCCTCATCAGCACCCGTCGCCCACCGGATTCGATCCGCCTGCGACGGGCTTCTTTACACCCTATTCCGTAGCTTGCTACGTAATTTCAGCCCGATTCGTACCGAAAGGAACATGCATGATACGAACGCTTGCACGGAGCCTGCGGCAATACCGCAAGAGCTCCGTCACCGCCATCCTACTTTCCATCCTGGAGGTGATACTCGAGATCGCCATCCCGCTCGTCATGAGCGACCTTATCGACCGCGGCATCCAGGCCGGCAACATGGGCGAGGTCTGGCGCCTTGGCATCGCCCTGCTTCTCCTTGCCGTTCTCGAGTTTGGAGTGGGCGCCGGCGGCGCTTGGATGGGCGCACGCGCCTCGGTGGGCTTCGCCGCCAACCTGCGCGACGATATGTACGACAACGTGCAGACCTTCTCTTTTGGCAACATCGACAAGTTCTCTACCGGCTCGATCGTCACGCGCCTCACCACCGACGTCACCAACGTGCAAAACGCCTACATGATGATCATCCGCATGGGCGTGCGCGGCCCCGTGATGCTCGCGTTCTGCTGGATCGTGTCGTTTACCATCAACCGGCAGATCTCGTTTGTATTCCTAGCCGTGATCCCCATCCTTGCCATCGCGCTCGGACTCATCATGTGGCGCGTAAGCAGCATCTTCAACCGCGTCTTCGCTACCTACGACACGCTTAACAACGTAGTGCAGGAGAACATTGCGGGTATCCGCGTGGTCAAGTCATTCAACCGTGAGGAGCACGAGATCGGCAAGTTCGGCGCCATCAGCCAACGCATCTACGAGGACTTCGCCCGCGGCGAGCGCCTCATCGCACTCAATACGCCGCTCATGCAGGCCTGCATGTACGCATGTATGATACTCATCTCGTGGCTCGGCGCTAGGGCCATCGTGGCCTCGGGCAACAACGCCGCGCTCGGCCTCACCACAGGACAGCTCACCGCACTCTTTACCTACGCCACGCAAATCCTTATGGCGCTCATGATGCTCTCCATGGTCTTTACGCTCATCGTGATTGCCCAGAGCTCGGCCAAGCGCATCGCCGAGCTACTCAACGAACAGAGCGACATCGCGAGCCCCGAGCCCGGTCGCGCCGTCACGCAGGTTGCGGACGGTTCCGTGGAGTTTGACCACGTGAGCTTTGCCTACGCGAGCAAGGCCGAGAAAAACGTACTCGAGGACGTAAACCTCACCATCAAGAGCGGCGAGGTCGTGGGCATCATCGGCGGCACGGGTTCGTCCAAGTCGAGCCTTGTGAACCTGATCGCCCGTCTCTGTGACGTCACCGCGGGCACCGTGCGCGTGGGCGGCATCGATGTGCGCGACTACGACCTCGATGCGCTGCGCGGCCAGGTGGCCATGGTACTGCAGAAAAACGAGCTCTTTAGCGGCACCATCGCCGAGAACCTGCGCTGGGGTGACGCCGAGGCCAACGATGCAGAGCTGGTGCGCGCCTGCGAGCTCGCCTGCGCGGACGAGTTTATCGACCAGCTGCCGGACGGTTACCAGACCATGATCGAGCAGGGCGGCACCAACGTCTCGGGCGGGCAAAAGCAGCGCCTGTGCATCGCCCGCGCGCTCGTGGCCAAGCCGCGCGTGCTCGTACTCGATGACTCCACGAGCGCCGTCGACACCAAGACCGACGCCAAGATCCAACGCGGCCTTGCCGAGTACCTGCCCGCCACGACCAAGATCGTGATCGCGCAGCGCGTGAGTTCGGTCATGCACGCCGACAAGATCGTGGTCATGGACGACGGGCGCATCAGCGCGGTGGGCACGCACGAGGAGCTCTTGTGCACGAGCGATATCTATCGCGAGGTCTTTGAGTCGCAGCAGAAGGGAACGGCAGAGGATGAGTAAGCAGAATAAACGCCCCGCAAACGGAGCGGCACCGGGCGCCGACATGCCCGCGATGCAACTCGACATGGCAACCGTCAAGCGCCTGCTCTCGTATATGTCCTGCTACCGAGGGCAGCTTGTACTCGTCGTCGCGTGCATCCTGATCTCTGCTATCGCAAGCGCCGCGTCGTCGATGTTTTTGCAGGCACTCATCGACGACTACATCGTCCCGCTTTTGGCGACCGACGCTCCCATATGGACGGGCCTTGCGCACGCGCTCATCACCATCGGCGCTGTCTATGTGGTGGGCGTTGCAGCCACGCTCGTCTGCAACCGCGCGATGGTTACTGTGGCGCAAGGCACGCTCAAACGCATCCGCGACGATATGTTCTCGCACATGCAGACGCTCCCCTTGCGTTACTTCGACACACGCGCGCACGGCGACATCATGAGCCTCTACACCAACGACACCGACACCCTGCGCCAGATGATCGCGCAGTCGCTCTCGCAGCTCGTAAGCTCGGCATTCACGCTGGTCGCGGTCTTCGTGTGCATGCTTTGGATGAGCGTGGGGCTCACCGTGGTAGTCTGCGTGCTCATGGCGGCGGTGCTCGTGTTCGTGGGCCGCATCACGGGGGTCATCGGGGCGTTTTCTATCGAGCAGCAAGATACACTCGGCGCGCTCAACGGCTACATCGAGGAGATGGGCGGCGGGCAGAAGGTCATCAAGGTCTTTTGTCACGAGGACGCCGCACGTACCGGAATGGGTAAGCTCAACCGTGCCTGGGCAAAGGCTGCGACGAACGCGCAGGGCGTGGGCAATTCGATCATGCCCATGATGAACGCGCTTGGCTACCTGATCTATGTGGTGGTGGCTGTGCTCGGCGGCTACATGGCCATCGCAGGGACACCCAACCTGGGACTTACCGGTTTCGACACGTTCACGCTCGGCGCCATCGCATCGTTTTTGACGCTCACGCGCAACTTTATGAACCCCGTAGCGCAAGTGTCCAACCAGCTCAACTCGATCATCATCGCGCTTGCGGGCGCCGGGCGCATCTTTACGCTCATGGATGAGAAGCCCGAGTCCGACGACGGTTACGTGACGCTGGTCAACGTGCGCGAGGACGCGGACGGCGCGCTTGTCGAAACGAGCGAGCGAACCGAGCGCTGGGCCTGGAAGAACCCACATCACGATGGCGGCTGCGGGCTCGTGCCGCTCAAGGGGCATATTATGTTCGACCATGTGAGCTTTGGCTATGTGCCCCAAAAGCTCGTGCTGCACGATATCGAGCTCGAAGCTGAGCCCGGGCAGAAGATCGCGCTCGTTGGTGCGACGGGCGCCGGCAAGACCACGATCACCAATCTTATCAACCGCTTCTACGACATTGACGACGGCAAGGTCCGCTACGACGGGATCAACATCAACAAGATCCGCAAGGCCGACCTGCGCCGGAGCCTGGGCGTGGTGCTGCAAGACGTGAATCTCTTTACGGGCACCGTCATGGACAACATCCGCTACGGCTGCCCCGGCGCCACGGACGAGCAGTGCATCGAGGCGGCGCGCCTGGCCAACGCCGACGGGTTTATCCGCATGCTGCCGAACGGTTACGACACCGTACTCGAGGGCGACGGCAGCGGTCTTTCACAGGGACAGCGCCAGCTGATCAGCATCGCGCGCGCCGCGATGGCCGACCCGCCCGCGATGATTTTGGATGAGGCCACGTCGAGCATCGATACCCGCACCGAGGCATTGGTGCAGCGCGGCATGGATGCGCTGATGGAGGGCAGAACCACGTTTGTGATCGCGCACCGACTGAGCACGGTGCGCAACTCCGACCTGATCAGCGTGCTGGATCACGGGCAGATTATCGAGCGCGGCAGCCATGATGAGCTGATTGCCAAGCGCGGGTATTACTACCAGCTGTATACGGGTGCGTTTGAGCTCGAGTAGGTAAACCCACGGG
>CAJJVE010000120.1:0-5578 GCA_905196265.1 uncultured Collinsella sp.
AAGTAGTCGTTGGCGTCGCCGCACACGTTGAGCGTAATGCCGCGCGGCAGGAAGGCACCAAAGCTCTGACCGGCCGAACCATCGCAGTCGATGGTGATAGAGCCGGCGGGCAGGCCCTCGGGATGCGCCTTGGTCACCGCGTTGCCCAGGATGGTGCCCACGCAGCGGTTGACGTTGGCGATATCGGCGCGGAAGCGAATCGGACGCAGGTGCGCACGGGCATCGGCCGTATAGGGCACAAACAACGTGGAGTCGAGCGTCTTGTCGAGCTCGCTGTCCGCGGCCATCTGCGGCAGGAAGTGACGACCGTCGGCACCCGGGATATGGGCACCGAACTCGCAGGTCGCGCTCGCCAGCACGGGCGACAGGTCGAGCAGGTTGGCCTTGCGGTTGCCCGGCACCTCGATCTGGCGCAAGCACTCGGGATGGCCGACCATCTCGTCGACGGTGCGGAAGCCCAGGCTCGCCATGACCTCGCGCAACTGCTCGGCAACAAAGAGCATAAAGTGCTCGACGTGCTCGGGCTTGCCGCGGAAGCCGCGACGCAGGCGGCAGTTCTGCGTAGCGATGCCGGCCGGGCAGGTGTCCTGCTGGCAGTCGCGCTGCATGAGGCAGCCCATGGAGATGAGCGGCATGGTCGCAAAGCCAAACTCCTCGGCGCCCAGCAAGCAGGCGACGGCAACATCGGTGCCGTCCATGAGCTTGCCGTCGGCCTCGAGCACCACGCGCGAGCGCAGGCCGTTTTGCAGCAGCGTCTGCTGAGCCTCGGCAAGGCCAAGCTCCAGCGGCAGGCCCGCATGCCAGATAGAGTCGCGCGCAGCGGCACCCGAGCCGCCGTTGTGGCCACTGATCAAGATCTTGTCGGCAGCGCCCTTGGCCACACCGGTGGCGATGGTGCCGACGCCAGCCTCGCTGACCAGCTTGACCGACACGCGCGCGCCGGGGTTGGCGTTCTTAAGGTCAAAGATCAGCTCTGCCAGGTCCTCGATAGAGTAGATATCGTGATGCGGCGGAGGCGAGATCAGGCCGATGCCGGGCGTGGACTGACGGACCTCGGCGATCCAGGGGTAGACCTTCTGGCCGGGGAGGTGTCCGCCCTCGCCGGGCTTGGCGCCCTGGGCCATCTTGATCTGAATCTCGAAGGCGCTGCACAGGTAGCGGCTCGTCACGCCAAAGCGCGCGCTTGCCACCTGCTTGATGGCGGAGTTCTTGGAGTCACCGTTGGCCAGCGGGGTCTCGCGACGCGGATCCTCACCGCCCTCGCCCGAGTTGGAGCGTCCGTGCAGGCGGTTCATGGCGATGGCCATGCACTCGTGTGCCTCTTTGCTGATGGAGCCGTACGACATGGCGCCGGTGTTAAAGCGGCGGACGATGTTGAGCGCGGGCTCGACCTCATCGAGCGAAACCGGCATGCGGCCGCTGGCATCAAAGTCGAGCAAGTCGCGCAGGCGCACGGCACGGCCGGTGCGGTGCAGGCGGGCGCTGTACTCCTTAAAGGTATCGTAGCTGTCCTCGCGGCAGGCGGTCTGAAGCAGGTAGACGATCTGAGGGTCGATCAGGTGATCCTCGCCGCCGAGCGGGCGCCACTTGGTCAGACCCAGCGTGGGCAGCTGATCGGGAGCCGGGCTCTTAAGGATGGCGAGCGCGGCGTCGTAGCGCTCGTTTTGCTCGCGCTCAACGTCCTCGACACCCATACCGCCCACACGGCTCACCGTGCCGGCGAAGTACGCGTTGACGAACTCCGGCGTAAAGCCCACGGCCTCGAAGATCTGCGCCGAATGGTAGCTCTGCACCGTAGAGATGCCCATCTTGGACATGATGGAGACGATGCCCACCGTCGCGGCCTTGTTGTAGTTGGCGATGCCCTGCTCGGCCGTCACGTCCAGGTCGCCGCGTGCCGCCAGATCGCGGATGCACGCATGAGCGTTGTACGGATAGATGCCGCTCGCGGAGTAACCCACCAGTGCCGCAAAGTCGTGTGGGGACACGGCGTCGCCGCACTCCACCACGATGTCGGCAAAGGTGCGCACGCCGGCGCGGATCAGGTGGTTGTGCACGCAGCCCACGGCGAGCAACGACGGCACGGGCACCTCGCCCGCAGCGGCACGATCGCTCAACACCACGATGTTCACGCCGTCGCGGACCGCAGCCTCAACGTCCTCTGCAAGCTGCTTGAGCGCGGCCTGCAGCGCGCCCTCGCCGGCATCGCGGCGGTACACGGCACGGAAACGGCGGGTCTTAAAGCCCACGCGGTCGATGGCGCAAATGCGGTCGAACTCTTCCTCGTTGAGCAACGGACGCTCCAGGCGCACCAGCTGGCAGGCCGTACGGGAGTCCTCGAGCAGGTTGCCGTGGTTGCCCAGGTAGAGCGTGGTCGAAGTCACCATGTGCTCGCGCAGGGCATCGATCGGCGGATTCGTGACCTGAGCGAACAGCTGATAGAAATAGTCGTAGAACGAGCGCGTCTTCTTGGACAGGCAGGCCAGCGGCGCATCGATGCCCATCGAGGCGAGCGGCGCCTTGCCCTGCTGGGCCATGGGACGCACGACCTCGTCGACGTCATCCCAGTGATACCCGAGCTTGGCCATGCGCACGGCGGCGGGCACCTCGGCGTCCTCGGCGGGCGTTGCCGCGGCAGGTCTATCGAGCGCGTCGACGGTCAGTGTCTCCTCGGCAATCCAATCACGGTAGGGCTTTTCCTTGGCGTAACGGGCGCGCAGCTCGTCGTTGTAGATCACGCGGCCGCGGGCAAAGTCGACCTCGAGTATCTGGCCCGGCCCCAGACAGCCGCTCGTCAGGATGTTCTCGGGGCTCACCTCGATGGTGCCCACCTCGCTTGCCAGCATAAAGCGACCGTCGCGCGTCACATAGTAGCGGGCGGGACGCAGGCCGTTACGGTCGAGAGCAGCACCCAGCGTGCGGCCGTCGGTAAAGGCGATGGCGGCCGGACCGTCCCAGGGCTCCATGAGCATGGACTGGTAGGCGTCGTAGGCGCGGCGCTCCTCACTCAGGCTGTCGTTGTGATCCCACGGCTCGGGCAGCAACATGGATGCGGCGCGCGTGAGCGGACGACCGTTCATGACCAGGAACTCGAGCACGTTGTCCAGAATCGCGGAGTCGGAACCCTCGCGGTTGATGATGGGCATCACACGCTCAAGATCATGCTGCAGCACGGGGCTGTACAGGTTGGGTTCGCGGGCGCGAATCCAGTTGACGTTGCCCTTGAGGGTGTTGATCTCGCCGTTGTGGATGATAAAGCGGTTGGGGTGCGCGCGCTCCCAGCTGGGCGTGGTGTTGGTGGAGTAGCGCGAGTGAACGAGCGCCACGGCCGTCTTGACGGCGGCGTCGTTGAGATCGATGAAGAAGCGGCGCATCTGCGTGGCGACGAGCATGCCCTTGTACACGATGGTGCGCGAGCTCATAGAGCACACGTAGAAGATCTTGTCACGCAGGGCAAACTCGGCGTCGGCCTTTTTCTCGATGGTGCGGCGGCACACGTACAGGCGGCGCTCAAAGGCGTCACCTGCCGGCGTGTCGTCCGGGCGGCCCAGGAAGGCCTGCAGGATGGTAGGCATGCAAGCGCGGGCCGTCTCACCCAGGTCGTGCGGGTCGACGGGCACCTCGCGCCAAAAGAGCAGCGGCACGCCGGCCTCGGCGCAGCCCTCCTCAAACACGCGACGGGCATCCTCTACGCCCTTGTCGTCCTGCGGGAAGAACAGCATGGCCACACCGTAGTCGCCCTCTGCCGGCAGAATCTGGCCGCACTTTTGAGCCTCTTTACGGAAAAAGTGATGCGGAACCTGGAACAGGATGCCGGCGCCGTCGCCGGTGTTCTTCTCGAGTCCCGTGCCGCCGCGGTGCTCCAAGTTGACCAGAATGGACAGTGCATCGTCCAGAATCTGGTGATGGCGCTCACCGTTGATATCGGCGAGCGCGCCGATGCCGCATGCATCGTGGTCGAATTCGGGGCGATAAAGGCCCTGCTGCTGAGCGGAATCTGCCTGCATCGCGATCCTCCCCTAGATATTTTGACATTCAGTTGAATAGGCATACTAGGAGCATCGCCGATCCGTTGTGTTTCCCACCCGTTTCGAAACAATCGCGTAACGCACGCCCTACGAGTGGACACCGCCGACCTCAAGGGCGACAACAAGGGCCCCAGGTTCGGCCTGCAAGCTCACCGCTTCAAACATCTCAATCTGTAACAGGAAGACCCAATTTTGGCGCCTAGATGTTACAGATTGAGATTTTCTGCAGGACGGTTTTGGTTTGTCTCGATCTGTAACACGACGGGCCGGTTTTGGCGGTCAGCTGTTACAGATCGAGATTTTCCATAGGACCATTTCTTCCTGTCTCGATCTGTAACACCTAGACCCAATTTCCATCCCTAGTTGTTACAGTTCAAGACATTTCGGCAATCCCCTTTCACCATCCTATTCAAATACAACAATCTTGTTAGTCTTGGTTAACTTTTTAGCCTAAAACGGGTATCCTTTGCGGCGTCAAACAAACAGCACGCAGGAGCGCACCATGCTCAACCATCTCAAACAACACTTTGGCTCCCCGCGCACCGGTGGCCACGGAGGCTTAGACATTGCGCGGCATATCGGCCCCGGGCTGCTCGTGACCGTCGGCTTTATCGACCCAGGCAACTGGGCCTCCAATATGGCCGCGGGCTCGCAGTTTGGCTACGCGCTGCTGTGGATCGTCACGCTGTCCACGATTATGCTCATTGTGCTGCAGCACAACGCGGCACACCTGGGTATCGCCACGGGCGCCTGTCTTGCCGAGGCCACGACACGTTACCTCCCCCGCTTCGTTGGGCGCACGGTGCTCGCCAGTGCCCATCTCGCGACCATCGCCACCGCCATGGCCGAAGTCCTGGGCGGTGCGATTGCCCTTCAAATGCTCTTTGGGCTGCCCGTGCGCGCGGGCTGCGTCATCGTGGCGACAGTATCGATGGCGATGCTCATGACGAGCTCCTACAAGCGTGCCGAACGCTGGATCATCGCCTTCGTAGGCGTGGTAGGACTCTCGTTTTTGGCCGAGCTTGCGCTGGTCAAGGTCGACTGGCCGCAGGCCACCGTAAGCTGGATCACGCCCAGTATGCCCACCGGCTCGGCCGCGATTATCGTAAGTGTCCTGGGCGCGGTCGTTATGCCACACAACCTTTTTCTGCACTCCGAGGTCATCCAATCCATGCACTTCGAAGGCCAAGGCGAGCAGATTATCGAGGAACGTCTGCGCTACGAGCTCTTCGACACGCTCTTTTCGATGGGCGTGGGCTGGGCAATCAACTCGGCCATGGTCATCCTGGCCGCAACGACCTTCTTTGCGCACGGCATTGTCGTAGACGACCTCGCCGTCGCAGCGGCCACGCTCTCCCCCATCTTGGGCCCGGCGAGCTCGACCATCTTTGCGGTTGCGCTGCTGTTCGCGGGACTATCGAGCAGCGTGACGGCGGGCATGGCGGCGGGCACCATCACCGCGGGCATGTTCGACGAGGAATACGACATCCACGATCGACATTCCTCGATTGGGGTAGCAGCCTGTTTCGTCGGCGCTGTGGCGGCGTGCC
>CAJJVE010000121.1:0-5566 GCA_905196265.1 uncultured Collinsella sp.
AGCTCGTCGAGGCTGTCGTGGCACTTGCCCGCGCCGGCATCCAGGTGGTTCCCACCTCGGGCCGCAACCGCACCATGATCCACGAGGATGCGCGCGTGCTCGGCCTCAACTCCTACATCGGCGAGATGGGTGGTCTGGTCATGTACGACCTCAAGGCCAACGATTGGGAGTACCTGACCGGCGATATGCCCTACGACCCCGCCTGCGGCCTCACGCCGCATCAGGTGATCGAGCAGACCGGCGTGTGCGAGAAGATTCTCGCTCGCTGGCCGCATAAGATCGAGTACCACAACGACATGTCGACTGGCTACAAGTACCGCGAGGTCACCGTCGGCATGCGCGGTGATGTGCCCGACGACGAGGTCCAGGCCATTCTTGACGAGGCCGGCTGTGGCCTGGTCTGGGCCTGCAACGGTCACCTGACCCATCTGTCCAAGCCGACGACGCTCGAGCTCGAACGCGTCGAGGATGGCCGCGCGTTTAACATCAATCCCGCCGGCCTCAACAAGGGCGTTGCCATCGCACGTTTCTGTGAGCACCTGGGTATCGAGCGCGAGGAGACGCTGGCGCTCGGCGATTCCGAGTCCGACTTCTACATGGCTGACCACGTGGGCACGTTCTGCCTGGTCGAGAACGGTTTGACCAGCGCCGGCGCGCCCGAGTTCCTGGATGCTTGCGATAACGCCTACGTCACGCGCGGCAAGATTGTCGATGGCTGGGCGGCAACGGCAGAGTTGCTCGTCGCGGCCCATTCGTAGCGCGCCCCTATCGTTCTGAGCCATATCTTTTCGAGAGAGAATCTGGTGAGGTAATGTCCGATATCGAGAATCCGGCAGGCGACACGCGCCCGATTGGCGTGTTCGATTCTGGTCTGGGCGGTCTGACGGTTGCACGCGCCATCGCAACGGCGTTGCCGCACGAGTCCGTCTACTACTTTGGCGACACCAAGCGCTGCCCCTACGGCACCCGCACCGAGGACGAGGTGCGCTCGTTTGCACTGCAGGCGGGCCGTTGGCTGTCGAAGCACGACGTCAAGATCATGGTCATCGCCTGCAATACGGCGACCGCTGCGGCCTTGCGTTTGGCCCAGCAGGTGCTCGACGTCCCCGTCATCGGTGTGATCGCACCGGGCGCACGCGCGGCAATCAACAGCACCCGCACGCGCCGGGTGGGCGTGCTCGCCACCAACCTCACCATTCGCTCAGGCGCTTACACGCGTGCCATCCAGGACCTGGATGCCGGCGTCGACGTATACGGCTGCCCTGCCTCGAGCTTTGTCGAGGTCGTTGAGCACGAGCTCGCTTCGGGCGCGCATCTGCAAGAGCAGTGGCTCGAGAACGAGGACATCTTTGATACGCCTGCCGTACGCGCGCTGGTCGGTGCCACGGTTGAACCGCTGCGCGACCACGGCATCGATACCGTGGTGCTCGGCTGCACGCATTTTCCGCTGCTCGTGGGGCCTATTCGCCATGCGCTGGGTCCCGGAGTGCGCGTGGTGAGCTCCGCCGAGGAGACCACGCGCGAGCTGACCGATATTCTCACGCGCCGCGAGCAGCTGGCGGGCGACGCAGCCGAGCCGCAGCATCGTTTTGCAACGACGGCCGATAACATTGCCGAGTTTGCGGTGGCGGGCAGTTTTATCTTTGGTCAGCCGCTCAAGAGCATCGAACATATCGATATCGACGAACTGAAATAGATGTAGGGTTACCGTCCAAAGACTTGCCCCCTTCTTTTGCCGAAAGGATATTTCTATGGAGTACATGCAGGTCAACCGCGCCAACGGCCGTGCCGCCAATGAGCTGCGCCCCGTCAAGCTCACCCGTGGTGTTATGAAGCATGCCCACGGCTCGTGCCTGGCTGAGTTCGGTGACACGCGCGTGCTGTGCGCTGCCACTATCGAGGAGGGCGTGCCGGGCTGGCGCAAGGGCGCCAAGGCCGGTTGGGTAACGGCGGAGTACGCCATGCTGCCGGCATCGACCGGCAAGCGCTGCAAGCGCGAGCATGCCAACCGTAAGGGCCGCTCCATGGAGATCGAGCGCCTCATCGGTCGCAGCCTGCGTACTGTCGTCAATATGAAGGCACTCGGCGAGTACACCGTTACCGTCGACTGTGACGTGATTCAGGCAGACGGCGGCACACGAACGGCGAGCATTACTGGCGCCTGGGTGGCACTGCACGACGCCCTTGCCATGTGGGTCGAGGCGGGTAAGCTCGAGCGCATCCCGCTCATGGGCCAGGTCGCCGCGATTTCCATGGGCGTTGTCGATGGCAACACCCTGCTCGACCTGGATTATTCCGAGGACAGTCACGCCGAGGTCGACATGAACCTTGTCGCCACCGATACCGGTGAGATGATCGAGCTCCAGGGCACCGGCGAGCAGGCGCCCTTCGACCGCAAGCGCCTCAATGCCCTGCTCGATTTGGGCGACAAGGGCATTGCCGAGCTCATCGAGCTCCAGCGCCAAGCCCTCGCCTAGCCTGCCAAAAAGGGATGTTAATTTTGGCAGGTTTTATCTGCGGAAACGCCGATAGATAAGGTTGATGCCACATAAAAGGGGAGACGCCGAAGGGTCAGTCCCTTTTACGTGACTTTGCTATACGGACAAGGAGGCCAGCTATGGCACTTGAGAAGATTGACATCGACACCCTCGACCCGGCGGCGACCATCGTCGTGGCAACGGGCAACGCCCATAAGCTCACCGAGATCGAGGCCATTTTGGGCAAGGTTATGCCCGAGGTTCGCTTTGTGGCGCTCGGCCAGCTGGGCGATTTTGAGGACCCCGAGGAAAACGGCACGACGTTTTTGGAGAACGCTATCATCAAGGCGCAGGCTGCCGTCGAAGAGACGGGGCTCATGGCCATTGCCGACGATTCGGGCCTGGTCGTCGACGCGTTGGACGGTGAGCCCGGTGTGTATAGCGCGCGCTACGCTGGCGTTCACGGCGACGATGCCGCCAACAATGCCAAGCTGCTCGTGAATCTGGAGGGCGTGGCCGACGAGGACCGCACCGCGCGCTTTATGAGCGTCGTCGCGCTCATCGACACGGACGGTTTGGTCACCTATGGTGAGGGCGCCTGCGAGGGCGTTATCGCACATGAGGGCCGCGGCGATCACGGCTTTGGCTACGACCCGCTGTTCCTGCCGGTCGACACGCCGGGCAAGACCATGGCCGAGCTGACGGCGGACGAGAAGAACGCCATCAGCCATCGATTCCATGCGCTCGAGCACCTATCCGCCAAACTGACGGGCGAGGAGTAGGCCGTGCGTGCGGTGGTGCAGCGCGTGCTCAACGCCGGCGTGACGGTCGACGGCGAGTGCGTGGGCAAAATCGGGCGCGGCTATCTGGTGCTGCTGGGCGTGGGCCACGGCGACACGCGCGCCGAGGCCGATAAGCTGTGGGGCAAGCTCCGGGGCTTGCGCATTAACGAGGACGAGAACGGCAAGACCAACCTGGCACTTGCCGATGTCGACGGCGAGGTTCTCGTGGTGTCGCAGTTCACGCTGTTCGCCGATTGTCGTCACGGCCGCCGTCCATCGTTTACGGATGCTGGCGCCCCCGATGTTGCCAACGAGCTCTACGAGTACTTCCTGACGCTCGTTCGCCAAGATGTCGAACACATGGCGCACGGCATCTTTGGCGCCGATATGAAGGTCGACCTCGTCAACGACGGCCCATTCACCATCGTCTTGGACACCGATAGTCTGTAAGTAGTCAATTTGGGACCGGGCTTTTTTAGCTACTTGCGTATGGCCACAACAGGGTGCTATAGTATTAGAGTTTTGTCTATCTTAGGGGTATTATCCCCTTTTTGAATTGCACCTTCTGGAGGCCCTGTTCATGGAAGAGATGGAAGTCAATCACGTCGACGACATCCACGAGAAGCTGACCGATATGGTGGGCGATCGCGTTAAGGTGAAGGCCAACATGGGCCGCACCCGCGTCGTCGAGCGCATGGGCACCATCAAGAGCGTCCATCCGGCAGTCTTTATCGTCGAGGTCGACGAGCGCCGTGGCCGCAAGTCGCGTCAGTCCTACCAGTATATTGATGTTCTCACCGGCCAGGTCGAGCTGTTCGACCCCGAGAGCGGCGAGCACATTTTTACCCCGCTCGGCAATCAGCTCGAGGAGCACTAGCGGTGACCGATTGGTCCCTGACCCTTTCCGCGCCGGCAAAGATCAACCTCTATCTGGGGGTTCATACCGAGCGCGACGACCGCGGCTACCATAAGGTCGATTCCCTGATGGCAGCCGTCGGTCTTGTCGATACCGTTACGGTTACGCCGGCACAGGCGCTGACCGTCCAGACGATTCCGGCATCCGACTTTCCCATGCAAAAGAATACGGCGTATCGTGCGGCCGCTGCTATGGCCGAGCATTATGGTCGCGAAGCCAATGTCTGCATCACGATCGAGAAGCGCATCCCGTTGTGTGCCGGCCTGGGCGGTCCTTCGACGGATGCCGCGGCGGCCATTGTCGCCATGGCAGAGAGTTGGGGCATCGACCGTGCCGATCCCGCGCTAGACAACATCGCGCGCGGCATTGGCGCCGACGTTCCCTTCTTTTTGCATGCCAGCCCTGCATTTTACGTGGGTGGGGGAGACGTGCTGGCAACCGAGTACCCCGCACTTCCCGCGACACCCGTCGTGCTGGTCAAGCCGCGCGAGGCAAGCGTTTCAACAATTGAAGCCTATCGACGTTTTGACGAGACCCCAGAGCCTGCGGACAAGCCCGGAGCGATCGCATCTGCCCTTCGCTCGGGAGATGCAGGGGCGGCCTACGCACTCGTCCACAACAACCTGGGTGTCATTTCCGCGCAGATGGAGCCGCGGATCCAAACGGTGCTCGACTGGCTCCGTTCACAGGACGGTACCATTGCCGCAAACGTGTGCGGTTCGGGTGCCTGCTCGTTTGCTCTCTGCGATAGCGCCGCCACGGCAGCCAATCTTGCGGCAGCCGCTCAACAAAACGGCTGGTGGGCTTATGCAACGGAGCTCGTTTCCGACACGGTTCGCATTGAAGCGCCAAAGAAGTAAAAATTTCTCTGGCACACGACGGAAATCTTTGTTACTATGGTCGAGCTAACGGGTTGTGGCTCAGTTTGGTAGAGCACTGCGTTCGGGACGCAGGGGTCGCTGGTTCAAATCCAGTCAACCCGACCAGAGCATGAGGAGGGACCGCTTCTTGCGGTCCCTTTTTTTAGCTATTGTTGTGATACCGCGATACCCGCGGTATACTCATTCGAGCTTGTCTCGCTGTATTGTGGAGGTCTACATGTTTGGACTGAGGGCTCCTGAGCTCATCATTATTCTCGTTGTTGTCCTGATTATCTTTGGGCCTAAGAACCTGCCGAAGCTCGGTAAGTCCCTCGGCTCTACCGTCAAGAATATCCGCGAGGGTATGGAGGGCGACGATAAGGGCGAAACCAAGCAGGCCGAGGACGTTGTGGTCGAGGAGTCCAAGGAGGACAAGGAGATCGCAGAGCTCGAGGCCAAGCTCGCTGCTGCCAAGCAAAAGAAGGCAGAGGACAGCGACGCGGACGCAGAGTAGTCCCATCCCTTTGGGGT
>CAJJVE010000122.1:0-5524 GCA_905196265.1 uncultured Collinsella sp.
CTCCGGCTGCTTTGCAGAGTCGTTCGAAAGTAAACCGTGGCCGGCCCTTCGCCTTACGTACCACCATTGGGAACTTTGGCTAATAGGCGGAATGCATGGTGGCTTTGGCTGAAAGCGCCTTTGGCATCAGCCATGACTTTGGGCAGCGCTGAGCGTTTGGCTGGATGTTGCTCTGGGTAACCTTTGGTTATCTTTTATTTCGTTATTAAATTGTTGGAGGGCTTGTATGTCTTATTTGGATCTGGCTCGGTCTCGGTATTCTTGTCGTTTGTTTGAGGATCGGGCTGTTGAGCAGGCTGTGGTGGATGCCATTGTTGAGGCTGGGCGTATTGCTCCTTCTGCTTGTAATAATCATCCAACCCGCGTGATGGTGCTTGATACTCCGGAGCTTCTGGAGAAGGCTGCTGCTTGTCAGCCTCGATTTGCTCGTGAGGGGTCTATCTTTGGGGCTCCGCTTATCTTTCTTATCTGCAGCGTTACCGACGATGCTTGGGTGCGCCCTTATGACCAGATGAACTCCAGTGCCATCGACACCTCGATCGTCTGCGATCAGATGATGATGGAGGCCGAGGAGCAGGGCCTGGGTACGTGCTGGGTGTGCCATTTTAAGCCCGAGGTGGCCTGTGAGCAGTTCAGCCTGCCCGAGGGCATCTATCCCTATCACATGCTCGTCTGCGGCCATCCTGCCGACCATATCGCCGACCCCGAGCAACGCGAGGCCCGTACCATTCCCCTCCCCGACTTCCTCCTCAAGTAGATTTTTAGTACATGCCTTAAATCTACCTTTGACCGCTCACCGGTTCGCCGAGTTCTGTGCCCTCAAACGCAGGACTCGGCGTTTTGTTTTGCAGACTGCATACAGCCACAAAAAAGGAGCCCGCAGGTGCGAGCTCCTCTTAAGGACACGAGATTGTAGCTCTGGCGCTAGTCCAGGTCGTCGGCGGCAAAGTTGTCGATCGGGGCGAAGGGGTCAGCCACGGGGACAACCGGATCAGCGACAGGCAGCGGCTCGGCGGCGGGAACGGTCACTGCAGGAGAAGCCGCAGAACCGACCGGCGTGGAGGCCATAAGGTCGGACGGGAAGGAATTCTGCGCATCGTCCATGAAGTGCTGGATGAGCTTGAGGTACTCGGCTTTGAACTCCTCACGGGAAGCCTTCAGACGGTCGATCTCCTCGAGTTCGGCCTGCTTCTCGGTCAGGGCCTGACGGATGACCTCGCGGGCCTTGGCGTCGGCTTCGTTGCGGATGCGCTCAGCGTTCTCGTTGGCATCGTTGACGATGCCCTCGGCGGTCTGCTGGGCAGCAATCAGCGCAGCGGAGATCTGGCGCTCCTGAGCGGAGAAGTCGGGTGCGGGAGCGGCCACAGGAGCGGCGGGAACGGCCTGAGCGGCAGCGTCCTGAGCCTGGGCAAGCTGGGCCTGCGTGTCGGCAAGCTGCTGCTCGGTGGCAGTCAGACGACCCTTAAGATCGACAATCTTGGCAAGCATAGCGTCAACCTCGGAGGACAGCGTCTCCAAAAAGACGTCGACCTCGGCGGGATCATAGCCGCGCTTGGCCTCAGAGAAAGTCTGAGCCTGGATGTCAGCAGGGGTAATAGCCATAACAAGTTCTCCTTTATCATCGCCTTGGCGCCGAGCGCCCGACGTAAGTTACTGAGCCAGTACTATACGAGTATACCTATAAGAAGCTGCAGAATCAGCCTCTGCACCAACTGCAACGCAATAATCGCAACGACCGGCGAAAAATCAACGCCGCCCATCGGCGGAATAAACCGACGAAACAGGTTGAGCCACGGACCGCAGACGCTATCGAGCACCGCGGCAATATCCTGCAGCAGGCCGCCCTGCTTCATGGGAATCCACGTCATAAAGCAATAGACCACAATAAGTGTGGAGTAGAAGTTGAACAGCGTGTTGACCAGCTGGACAATGGTGTAGATGTTGATGAGAATCTCCTCGTCTTGGGTTTACTTAAGGTAGCCGTCGGCGCGCAGCTTCTTGAGGTCCGAATCCTTGACCTCGCAGCCGGCGGGCAGCACCATAAACACGCGATCGCCCACCTCTTTGACCGTAGCGCCCAGACCGCAGGCAAAGCCATAGCTAAAGTCCAAGACGCGTTTGGCGACCTCGGTGCGAACGCCAACAAAAATCAGCGCAACGGGCTGCTTGGTGCGCACGCGGCGGACAACGGTCTCGACATCGTCGTAGCTCTCGGGACGCAGGACATAGGCAGGCAGCTGCGGCGTGGCGTTAATGATGTTGTTTGCATAGGCCGAGGCGTCGCTCGGCGCAGAAGCGGGCGCAGGTGCCGCGGCACGAGCACGGGCGCTCTCGGCATAGCTCGACGGCGTGTCGTAAGCGCCGGGGCGATAGCCGCCTGCGGCACTATCCTGAGAACGCGACGGCGGATTGTATGTCGTTGCATGACGCGAGTCATCGCCGACCAGCTGGCCGGAGCGCGTATACACGGCGACCGACTCGGCCTCACCGCGGCGTGTCTGGCCCAGCAGGCCGTTACTCGGCTCGTCCTGGGTATAGAAGCCCTCGCCCGAGGCGCCGCTGTAGCCGTTGTTCTGATAGCCATCATCGTAGCCGTCATCGTAGCCGTAGTCGTCATCCTGGTCATAGCCCTGGTCGTAACCTTGCTGGCCGCCCAGGTGCATCTTATTTTTAATCTCGTCAAGGAAGCCCATGGTTGTGTCCTCTCACGGTTTAGTGCAGGCGCTCTGTAAACCAGTGCGCACTTCAGAGCCCTATTTTACTGCAAACTCCGGGCTAAATACTACCCTGCCCAGGCGAACGAGCGTAGAGCCCTCCTCAAGGGCGGGCTCAAAGTCCTCGCTCATGCCGCAAGAAAGCTCGGGCAGCCTCAGATCGGGATGCGCCGCCTCCAGCTCATCCCTCAGCTCTCGCAGCCCGGCAAAGGTGCGACGTGCCACATCCTTGTTCCCGCGAGGGGCCATGGTCATAAGGCCCTGCACACAAATTCCCTCAAGTTCCGCAAGCTCGCCGGCAACTCCACGAATCTCATCGGGCGAAAAGCCGCCCTTGGACTCCTCGCCGCTCACGTTGACCTCGATCAGCACCTGTTGGGGAGCAGAAAGCTCGCCCGCTTCGATCTTGCGAACGGCACGGCTCGAGATCGCCTGCGCCAAATGAAGCGAACCAACCGAATGAATCAGCTCGGCCGAACCCAACACCGCGTTAATCTTGTTGGTCTGAAGGTTGCCGATCATATCAAAGCGTACCTCGGGCAGCTCCGGATGCTCCGCCAAACCTGCGAGTTTGCGGACGAGCTCTTGAGGGCGGTTCTCGGCAAAATGGCGATACCCCACCTGGATGGCCGTGATGGTCTCATCGACGCCGACGGTCTTGGACACGGCAATCAGACGCGCGGCATCGCGGGACCTCCCGGCGCGATCGAGCGCGGCATAGAAACGCTCGAGTATCTGCTCGCGGCGAGCGCGCATTACATTCAAATAGTTATCCATTGCCAATCGCCTCCGCTAACAGCACAACAAGTAGTCCCATGCTAACGCAAGAGCGCGGCCCCGCATCCGCAAGGCCGCGCACCCTTAGGTATTTACAATCTCTCAACGAACGGGACTGCCCTAGTCCTCGTCGTCCTCGGCATCATCCTCGTCCTCAAGATGATCCAGCAGGTAGCGAAGCCCCTCGCTCACCTCGTTAGCGGGCACCTTGGCAACATAGTGTGCATCGACGGCGGGCCTCATGATGACGCCCTCGCCCGAAGGCACGCGCATGCTCTCGAGCTCGTCCTCGTCCGTACGGGCGATATCGCCGGCAGTCATACGTTGGCCGGTCAAAAGGAAGGTCAGACGGCAGGCGGCATCGATGGAAATCGAGGCAATGCGATCGAGGTAGCGCGAAACCATGATGGCGCGGCGCAGGTCGTCATAATTGCTGTCGTCGTCCATAAAATCGCCCGTGTCCATGCGGTTGAAGGTGCGGAAGAACTTCTCATACGCCGCATGCACCGGCTCGTCCTCGACGGCCAAGTTGCAGATGATGGACATGTCGTTGGTGACGAGCGCGGACAGCGACGAGCCCAGCACCTGGTACACGGCCTCGGCCTCGGCCTCAACCGTGCCGACGAGCTCCTGAGGCAGCGAGATGTCGGCCTTGACCATGTGACGCGTGGCGCGGCAGATCTGGCGAACCTTATCGGTCATGCGCTGCAGGTTAAAGTCGACGTAGATAATCGTCTGCAGCAAACGGAAGTCGGAGGCGACCGGCGACTGCGTAGCGATCAGGTTGTAGCACACGGCCTCCAAGTTGGCGCAGCGAGCATCAATCGAAAGCGTGCGCTTCTTGGTCTTAGTGGCGAGCTTGCGGTCGTCGGTCACATAGGCCTTCACGGCGTCGTGAAGGGCAAGATCGACGGCCTCGTAGATGCTCAACATCTCGTGACGGGCCTCGATGAGCTGACGGGAAAACAGTTTGCGCATGGTTCACTCCAATCAGTTGGGTGCGGTCATGCCGCCCGCACAGTGAATACGCACCGGACCAGGTCCGATCGGCTTGGGACTAGTCGCACCGATCAGCCAAAGCGGCCGGTGATATAGTCTTCCGTCCGCGAATCCACCGGGCTGGTGAAGATCGCGTCGGTTTGACCATACTCGATGAGCGTGGCGGGCTCACCGGCAACTTCCTGCAAGAAAAATGCGGTGTAGTCGCTAATGCGAGCGGCCTGCTGCATAGAATGCGTGACGATGATGATCGTCATCTCGGGCGCCAGCTCGGCCATCAGATCCTCGACCTTAGATACGGACGTGGGGTCGATGGCGGAGCAGGGCTCGTCCATCAGAAGGACATCGGGCTGCACCGCAAGCACACGCGCGATGCACAGACGCTGCTGTTGACCGCCCGAGAGCGCCAAACCGTCCTTGTTGAGCTGATTGGATACCTCTTTCCAGAGGTTGGCGCGCTTGAGCGATTCTTCCACGATGTCGTCGAGGTCGCTTTTGCTAGTCACGCCCTGCAGACGAGGGCCAAAAGCGACATTCTCGTAGATGGATTTGGGAAACGGGTTGGGCTGCTGAAAAATCATGCCCACGCGGCGGCGAAGATCGACCGGGTCGACGCCCTCGGCATAGATATCGTTGCCGTCGAGCGTCATGGTGCCCTCGACGCGAGTACCCTCGATCAGGTCGTTCATACGGTTGATGCAGCGCAAAAACGTCGATTTACCGCAGCCCGAAGGACCGATAAACGAGGTGATGGCGTTTTTGGCGATGTTGAGGTCGAGCCCCGTCAGCGCATGAAAGTCACCGTACCAAAAGTTGAAATCCTTGGCCGTGATGGCCGCTTGCTCCGGCGTGGGAGCGAACTGATAGACGGACATGGGACTCCTTAACTAGCGGCGCTTGCGCGACAGATAACGCGCAAACAGGTTGAAGGCCAGAATAATCGCCATCAGCAAAAGCGCGGTGCCGTAGGCTGCGTTCATGTTGATGCCGTCGTTGGCAAGCAAATAGAGGTGAACGGTCATGGGGCGACCGGA
>CAJJVE010000123.1:0-5521 GCA_905196265.1 uncultured Collinsella sp.
CTCGAAGCCCAGACCGTAGCCGGCGTGCTTGCAGGAACCGTAGCGGCGCAGGTCAAGGTAGTACTTGTACTGCTCGGGATTCATGCCCAGGTCCTTGATGCGGGCCTCGAGCAGATCCAGGCGCTCCTCGCGCTGGGAGCCGCCGATAATCTCGCCGATACCGGGCACCAGGCAGTCGGCGGCGGCGACGGTCTTGCCGTCCTCGTTCATGCGCATGTAGAACGCCTTGATCTCGGCCGGGTAGTCGGTCACAAAAGTCGGTCGCTTAAAGTGCTCCTCGGTCAGGAAGCGCTCGTGCTCGGTCTGCAGGTCGATGCCCCAGCTCACGGGGTAATCAAACTGGTGGCCAGCAGCGACTGCCTGCTCCAGGATCTCGACGGCCTCGGTGTAGGTAACGCGGGCAAAGTCGGAGTTGGCGACATGGTCCAGGCGCTCGAGCAGACCCTTGTCCACAAACTTGTTGAGCATATTGAGCTCGTCGGGGCAGGTTGCCATAACGTCCTTGAGGACGTACTTGAGCATGGCCTCGGCGTTGTCCATGTAGTCGTTGAGGTCGGCGAAGGCCATCTCGGGCTCAATCATCCAAAACTCGGCGGCGTGGCGCGTGGTGTTGGAGTTTTCGGCGCGGAAGGTGGGGCCAAAGGTGTACACATCGCCAAAGGCCATGGCAAAGTTCTCGGCATTGAGCTGGCCGGACACGGTGAGGCTCGCATGCTTGCCAAAGAAGTCCTGGCTCCAGTCGACCTCGCCGGACTCGGTGAGGGGCGGGTTTTTGGGGTCGAGCGTGGTCACGCGGAACATCTCGCCGGCGCCCTCGCAGTCACTCGTGGTGATGATGGGGGTGTTGACGTAGACAAAGCCCTGCTCCTGGAAGAAGCGGTGGATAGCGGCAGCCGCGACAGAGCGGATGCGGAACACGGCGCGGAACAGGTTGGTGCGCGGGCGCAGGTGCTGCTGGGTGCGCAGGAACTCGACGGTTGCGCGCTTCTTCTGCAGCGGGTAATCCGGGGCGCTGACGCCCTCGACCTCAATGGAGGTGGCAGAAAGTTCGAAGGGCTGGGGCGCATCGGGGGTCAGCTTGACGGTGCCGGTGCAGATGAGGGCGGCAGAGACGTTTTGGTGGGCGATCTCGTCGTAGTTGTCGAGCGCCTCGCGGTTCATGACGACCTGCAGGTCGCGGAAGCAGCTGCCGTCGTTGAGTGTGACGAAGCCAAAGTTCTTCATGTCGCGGACAGACTTGACCCAGCCGGCAACGGTGACGGTCTGGCCACCGAGCGACTCGGCATCGGCATAGAGCTGCGCGATTTTGGTGCGGTTCACGTATCCTCCCATAACGGTTGTACGGATTATTTCCAAACAGTTAACCATTCTAACCCGCGAGTGGGGGCGTAGCAAAACGTCAGGTGTGATGTATGGGCGTGACGTGGGCACCGCGCAAGCGCCGATTTTGCGTTGCCTAGTGCCCGCAGATGGCTTGGCGTATGAGGGCAGCGTAGGTGTCGATTCCCGCCTGGGTGAGGTGTGTGCCGTCATCGACGAGGTATTCGCTGTGGCCCTCTGAGGCACCGTTCCAGTCGATGACGCCGGCGTTGTCGTTTTGGGCGCAGACGTCACGAATCATCTGGTTATTGCGGTCCTGTAGCTCGAGCGGTACGCGCACGGTCACAAAGTAGATGGGCTTGCCGCCCACGGCATTTATAACGTCCTGCACCTGCTGGGGGTCGCGGATGAGGCCGTTGGTGCCAAGCGCGCAGATGACCACGCTTGGATCGTAGTTGGCGCTGTCCTGCGCGTAGACATCCTGGAAGGTGTAGAACTGGCGGCTCACCACGCCGTCGATGTGCGCGTTGGGAAGCGCCGCCTGAATGCCAGGTTGGGCACCTGCGGTGACTGAGTCGCCGATCATGAGCACGCGGGCGTCGCAGGTTCCGGTTGCCTCGTCGTAGGTAAAGCTCTTCCAGTCAAGGTTCTTCGGGACTTTTTCGGCGGTAGGTCCCTCTTTGGGTTTTTGCTTGGTGGCGTCATCGGATGCGGTGTCGCTGGGCTGGGAATCTTTACCGGATGCGGGCTCGGCGCCCTTGTCGTTGGCTCCGTTGTCCTGGGACGAGGCCGCGTTCTGGGCAAGCTCGGGACGGAGCTGCTCGGCGCGGGCGGTGGCGATGCCTGCCCAGTCAAGCGGCGCGAAGGCAAGTGCGGCAACGCATGCGGCACCAAGCGCGGGGAGCACCATGGCGGGCGCGAGGACGTGCTTTCTTGCCGTGCTGTCCTGTTGGGCCGGCTTGCGGGACCAAGGACGTTCGACGAGGCGATAGAAAACCTCGGCTACCGCAAGGATCAGTACAAGCTGTAATACCTGCTCCCACCAGGCGATGCGGGTAGTGCGGGTTGCGGGGTTCATAAGAAGCAGTAGGGGATAGTGCACCAGATAGACCGAGAACGAGCGCTGGCCCAGCCAGACGAGCGGCTTGACCGACAACAGACGACGCACGATACATTCCGTGTTTTGCACGCAGGTGATGAGGAGTCCAGTGGCGAGGGCAAACAGCAAAAAGCCGCCGCGGTAGAGCCAGGCGCTCTCTCCGGTCAGCATGAGCGCGCCGGCTATAACGGCAACGAGCCACGCGATAGAAATCGCGTTGACCTTTGAGATGCCCTTGTTGGCGCCGGGGATATGGATGTCACCGCTCAGCATCTCGCGCAGACGCGGCGCGGCGATGGCGGCTAAGGCTCCGCATAGAAGCTCGGCGGCACGGGCGTCGGTTCCGTAGTAGACGCGCGATGTGTCGGCGGTGGGATTAAACATGAGGACCATGGCTGCCGTCGATGCAAGCGCGAATGCGATCGTGATGCCGATGGCGGTGTTGCGCGACCTGGTTTTGCTGCACAGTGCCATAAGGATGACCGGCCACACCAGATAGAACTGCATAGTGACAGCGCAGAACCACAGATGCGTGAGCGGCGAGGGGAGCCCCGCGGCGGCGAAATACGAGACGTTACGGAAGATGTAGAACCAGTTGCTCAAAAAGAGTGCCGATGGCAGGGCGTCCTGCTGCACCTTAGGGAGTAGGCTCGGGGCCGCGATGTAGGTGGCGACGGCGGTAAGCGCGATGGTCACGACGATCGGCGGCATCATGCGCGCAATGCGGCGGCAGATATAGCGCGGGTACGAGAATCCGTCGCGTGCCGTAGCCCGCATAATGCTTTTGGTGGCGAGATAGCCACTCAGCGTAAAGAAGAGTGTAACGCCCAAAAAACCGCCGGTCAGGCGGCTGGGGCGAAGGTGATATAGGACGACGCCGGCGATGGCGAGGGCGCGGAGCCCGTCGAGCGCGACGATGCGTTGGTTGCGTTGAGGCGCGGCATGTGCGGCGTCCGTGGGTGTGTTTTGCATCGATCTTCCTCCAATGTCGACCTAGCAGTCTAGCGCTCTGCGCGGACAAAGGAAGGGGGTTCGTGCGGTTGAACAACATGCCGCGGGGCGATGCCTCGCTACGCAAAAGCCGCACCTGCGTTGATGCTCAGCTGCCTATATAGAAACGTTTCAGAACCTCTACATAGGCAAAAACAACAACACAGATGCGGCAAAGACGCACGGGTGGTTGAGCCTTTATGCGATGATGCTCGGCTACTTGGTCTTGGCAACCAGCAGCGGATCGCCAAGCTTGACGAGCGGATTGCCGCCGATAAGCGTGCCAGACTCGCCGACGTGGTCGATGCTCTTGAGGCGGTCGAGCTCAGAGACGATGACGGTCACGATGTCCTCGTGGCCGGCGGCTTTGATGGCGTCGCGGTCGAAGCTGATGAGCGGCTGGCCGGCCTTGACCACATCGCCCATCTCGACAAAGCGGGCAAAACCCTTGCCGTTCATTTCCACGGTGCCCAGGCCAACATGGATGAACACGCGCAGGCCGTCCTCGGTGATCATGCCGATGGAGTGGTTGGTGACGGTGGTGGCGCCGATACGGCCGTTGGCGGGGGCGTAAATGGTGCCGGTAATGGGCTCGATGCCGTAGCCCTGGCCGAGCATGCCCGAGGCGATGGTCTCGTCGGGAACCTCACTCAGATTGACGAGCACGCCGTTGACGGGAGCGTAGATGACGCCTTCGCGGGTGGCGAAGCTTGCTGCGGGCGGAACGGACGCCTCGCCCGACGAAGTGAACGTGGACTTGAGCGAATCGAGCAGACCCATAGATGCCTCCAACGTATCAGGCGCGCATGTTGCACGCGTGTGGTTTGCCGGAAACGTTTCGTACGTGTTTCCCAGCACGGTCAGCGCCCCTATTTTACGCTGCCTAACGATACCTCTGAACAGCGATTTTGTGATATATCAGTTGAAGGCCAACTTATTGCGGGGGTGTTTCTGCGCCGCGGGCTCAAGTGGGGTACGCTAAGGTGCGAAAAACGAGTGCGCACGAATCGCACGGAGGGAGCACCTATGATTATTGAGAACCATGCGCTGTGGGGCGAGGAGCCGACCGAGGATTATCCGGCGACGTTTACGTATTTGGGTGCCGAGCCGCTGCCCGACAAGCCCAATGGCCGCCGCCCCGCGGTAATTATCTGCGGCGGAGGCGGGTTTACGCATATCGCTCCGCACGAGCAGGACCCGGTGGCGTTTGCATTTTTGGACCGCGGCTACCAGGCCTTTGTGCTCAACTATGTGACGAGCGCCACGGGCGACGTGAGCTTTCCGCATCCGCAGGCGGACCTCGCCAAGATGGTCGCTACCGTGCGCGCCAACGCCGACGAGTGGCATGTCGATCCCAAGCGCGTGTGCATCGTGGGTTTCTCGGCGGGCGGCATGATCTGCGCCTCGTTGGCAACGCAGTGGAAGACCGGACCCTTCGCGGGCCTTGCCGGGGCTCGTCCGGAGGATATTCGTCCCGACGCCGTGGTGCTGGGCTATCCGTTGCTCGACCTTGCCTATGTGCGCGATATGCAGACGCGCGACCCGCGCATCGACCTGCGCGTGCCCAAGACGGGTGGCAAGACGGGGCGCGATTTGCTCAACGACTATCTGTCGATGGTGACGGGCGGCGAGGCGACCGATGAGCACCTGACCGACATTTGCCCTACCACGCACGTTTCGCGCCAGATGCCCCCGACCTTTGTGTGGGGCGTTTCGGACGACAAGACGGCGCCGATCGCGCAGGTCTACCCGTTTGCGCAGCGCATGGCCGAGGAGGGTGTTGCATGCGAGATGCACGTCTTTGACCAGGGTGGCCACGGCCTTTCGCTCGGCAATGCCAATACCGCGGTCGACAACGAGGACAAGCAGGTTTCCGTTCGTCCCTGGATCCGTCTGGCCTTCCGCTTCCTGGAGCGCCATCTGTAAGAGGACGGACATCCCCTCAATAAGTTGCGGTGAAATAGTTCCTATTTAAGGCCTCAACCAGCCCAAGCAGGAACTATTCCACCGCAACTTTGTCTTTGATGCCCCGCCCGGAAACTGCGTCCCGGTTTGGGCGCGGGACTGCGGACAAAAAGTTGGACCGTTGAGGTCCGGAACGGAGTCCGCATG
>CAJJVE010000124.1:0-5516 GCA_905196265.1 uncultured Collinsella sp.
GCCCCTGCGCCTACCTTGCTGAGGATGTCTATAGGGACCCACGCTTTGAAGGGGCGCCGGGCTGATAGCCTGCTTTTTATTGGTGGGGGCTCTTGCTGGTAAGGGGCACTTATTAGAGGCAAGCCTCGGCGATGCGCTTTTTGAGTTCGTCGATGCCGGTGCCAGTCTGAGAGCTTGTGATGATTACGTTCTCGGCCGGGACGTTGAGTTGCTTTTTGATGGCAGCTGCCTGGCGGGCCTGTTGGGTGCGGCTGAGCTTGTCGGCCTTGGTGAGGCAGACGATAAAGTTGAACTCGTTGCCCTGCAGGTAGTCGATCATGTCATGGTCGAGCTTACTGGGATCGTGGCGAATGTCCACCAGCGATACAACCAGGTTAAAGCTGCGCTCGGAGTCGAAGAAGTCGCCGATGAGCTCGGCCCAGCGGTCACGCTCGGCCTTGGAACGACGGGCGAAACCATAACCCGGCAGGTCGACGAAGTGCACGTCGTCAGCCTCAAAGAAGTTGATGTTGCTCGTCTTGCCCGGTGTGCTCGAAACCTTGACGAGGTTTTTGCGGCCAAAAAGCTTGTTCATGATCGACGACTTGCCCACGTTGGAGCGGCCGACGAAGCTCACCTCGGGGCAAGTGGACTCGGGAATCTGCGAAACCTTGCCATAGCTGGCAACGAACTTGGCAAGCTGGTAGTTAATGGAATCGGCCATGGACACTCCTTGGTCGTAGGTTCTTACAAAACGGGCGCGCTATTACGCGGCGGCGATACGACGAACGATGTCAAGCGTGATGCCGCTCGCGGTACGAGCGTACTCATCCAGATCGAACTCGCGCTCACAAAACGCGTCATATGCCTCGTCACAATTATCGCTGATAGCGCGCAGCACCAGGCAATCGACACCATTCTTGGCCGCGATGTGCGCAATTGCCGCGCCCTCCATCTCGACGCAATCGGCATGCGTGGCCTCAATCGCAGCGTTACGCATAGCGTCACCCGTAACAAAGCGGTCACCCGTGGCGATAGTGCCACACAGGAACTGCTTGGGGTCCTTCTTCGCAGAAGTCTCATCCACCGAGGCATCCACAAATCCATGCTCGGCAAGCACGGCGGCGGCAACATCAGCCAACGCCGGCGTCGAGACAAACTCCTCGAGCCCCGGCGCGGACTCGGCGATGAGTGCCGTATCGGTATCCAGATAGCGCAGGCACTTGCCTATAACCACGTCGTTAATATGCAGTTTAGGGTTTAGGCCTCCCGCGATACCTGAAAACACAACGGCCTGCGGGGCGTATTTGCTGATGAGATGCTGCGTTGCGGCAGCGGCGTTCACGGTACCCATGCCAGCGGTCGTGGCGACCACCGTCAGACCGTCAAGCTCGCCGCTCACAACGGTCAAGCCCGCCTCCTGCGCCTCATGTGCGCCACTCAGCTCTTCTTTAATCTGCGCAACCTCTTTTTCGAGTGCGCCTATGATCGCGATGGTTGCCATGCCATCCCCCAAATCCGTGCAAATTGCTTATCCACGGTATGGTACCAGCATTTTGGCTCTTTCACTTTTTACGAAGTCGCTAGGCCAACGAGGACCGCACATCATAGAGCGCCTTTGCAATCGCGGCCACGGCCTCACTCGATTGGTCGCTCCACGGCATCGACGTCATGATGCTCATGACATAGGTACGGCCATCGATGTCGATAAGGCCCGCATCGCATGTCGAATAGCAACCATCCTCGCTAATCCAGCCTGCCTTGTTGCGCACCAAGGCTTGGTCGTCCGCAATCCCATCACGGATAAATGAGCGCGATGTTGATGACAACAGTTCAGATAACCACTGGGAGGCCTCGCTGCCACAGCTCAAATACTCGCTCATCTCGCGCCACAACTTGACCGAGGTGCGCGGGCAATAAGTGGGAAAATCACTCATTGGATCGAGTGCAGTATCGTAATCGATGCCAAGACTGACAATCCAATCCTCGTAACCGGCATGGTCAAACGCCGCGCGTAACGCAATAAACGAATCGTTATCCGAATTAACGACCGCGGCCTCGATTAGGTCGCGCACCGTCTGCCAGCCCATGTTATAGCCACCATAGGTGCCAAGGGAATCATCGAGTGAGACCTGACCCGTCTCGACCAGGGATTCGCAGATGTACAACGCATAGAGTGCCTTGTAGCTACTCGCGCCGTAAACCTCGACATCGGCGTTATACGTCACGCCCTTGCCGCTCGACAAATCGTAAAACACCACGCCCACATCGCCCAATTCCTGGGCCTGATCAAGGGCATCTTGGAGCGCGGCGAGGCTCCCATCCTCCAGGGCGGGGATCTGATCATCAACCAATGAGAAGGTCTGCACGGTATCGCCTGAGGGAATATCGTTAAAGTCCGCCTTCGAAAGCCTCGTCTTAAGGCTCGCTGTCGACAGGGTTTGACTTGCGGTGGCTTTAGCTTCAGAGACCTTTTTGTTTTGCATCTGTACCGTTGACGCATCTGAGTGTGCCATTCGCTCCGACGCGTAGGTTTTGGCGGTAATTCCGAGGATAATAACCGCCAACGTTAGCATCCCAATGGCGGCAATCTTCGTCACGCGGATGCGAGTGGCAGCGAGGCCACGCGAAGGCGTGCCCTTCGTCTCATATCTGCTGCCATGCTGCGGCACATACTCGTCCCGCGATGCGTTGTTTCGCACGTGGTCTCCTGACTGCTACCGTTTATATACGAGCAGCATAATACCGAGCAGGCATTTCTTTCCAAAGATATTCAGCAGCGTTTAAGGTGTCTTTAAAGAAACCACAAGCGTATTTATCCAAATGGCACGATTCTGTTGCGCATCTCTGTCCAAAACGCAGTTGCGGTGAAATAGTTCCTGTTTGGGCGGCATAAGCCGAAAAACAAGAACTATTCCACCGCAACTTGACGGGGCTCTTTGGCAATCAGCTTGGTGTCCGGGGGCACTCATTTAAGTCTGTCCCCAATGAGTGCCCTTGGGGGCGAAAATGGATCGCTAGCCGATGGCGTTTTTGAGTTCCGCGCGGCGCTTTTTCATGCCCGTCATGACGGCGCTGCGCAGCTCGGGCATGCGCGCGGTATCCATCTGCGGAACGCCCTCGAGCTTATAGGGAATGCCCAATTGCTCGTACTTGACGACACCCATCGTGTGATACGGCAGCATTTCCAGGCCCACCACGTTGTGCCACGGGGCGATGAGGCGGCCGAGCGCCTCGCACTCCTCAACCGTATCGGTAATGCCCGGCACCACCACGTGGCGGATAACGACCTTAATCTTGCGGCGCGCAAGCTCATCACCAAACGCCAGAATGCGTGCGGGATCGCAACCGGTCAGCTTTTTATGCTCGACGGGATCGGCGTGTTTAATGTCGAGCAGCACCATATCGGTCTCGTTGAGTACGGCATCGAACTTCTCGGGATGCGCGGGGTCGAACGCATAGCCGCAGCTATCCAAGCAGGTGTGCACGCGACCATCGGGGTTGTTGTGCATGGCGCGGAACAGGTCGGCCAAAAACTCAGGCTGCAGGAGCGGCTCGCCGCCGGATACCGTAATACCACCGCTGCGGTAAAACTCATGGTTGCTCTGGAACTCGTCCATCAGGTGCTCGACGGTCACCATGGTGCCGCCGTTAACCGACCAGGTGTCGGGGTTGTGGCAATACGCACAGCGCATGGGACAGCCCTGAACAAACACCACAAAGCGGATGCCGGGTCCATCGACCGTTCCCATCGTCTCAATCGAATGCACGCGGCCCAGGGCAAACGCAGAGTCCTCGGGACGAGCGTCCACACCCTCGAGCGTCATCTCAGCCATTCCCGCTACCTTGCCTCTCATTGGTTTTAGCTACATAAATGCCAGAGTCATTCTAGCCCATATGCATGATGGCGAAACGGTTTAGCGGTCAATTGGATTGTCCTATTTGGCCCTACGCAAGAGCGGCGGGAAGGTTGTCGCAACCCGCCCGCCGCCGAGGCAATAGAAATCGATAGACGCCAGGCCTTACGCTTTAAGCGTGAGCACCGCACCGAAGGCGGTCGGGCCGCAATGGCTCGAGATGACACCGCCGACCTGAGTCCAGGTAACGTCCTTAAAGCCCAGGTCGTACGCATAGACTTCCATGTCGTCGCGCAGCTCCTGGGAAAGACCTGCCGAATACGCCAGGCCAATGTGCGAGTAGTCAATCTCGCCCTTCGCAACCATGTGGTCAATAAAGGCGCGGGCGCATTTGAGCATAGAGCCGCGGAACTTCTTGGTCGCCACAAACTTACCGCCCGTTACCTCAATGCAGGGCTTAATCTTGAGCAGGTGGGCGCCAAGGAATGCCACGTTGGACAGACGACCGCCTGCCTTAAGGAAGGCTAGGTCGGTAGGAACAAAGCCCAGCAGCACACGGTCCATGACGGAATTCGTAAATGCAAAGATCTCGTCGACGGTGGCATCGGGGTGAGCCTCGATGTATTTGGCGGTCTCGACGACAACGAGCGACTGGCCCACCGAGACAAAACGCGTGTCCATGGAGTAAACGTAGTCGCGACCCTTGGCGGCGATCTTCGATGATTGATGCGAGCAGGTCGTGGCCTCGGAATACGCGAGATGCAGAATAGTCGCGTCGGGCTGCTCGGCATGAATGCGGTCATACACGTGAGCGAAATCCGCAGGCGCACAGCCACTGGTCTTGGGCATCACGCCAAACTCGTTGCAGCGCGAATAAATCTCGAGCGGATCGATCGAGCCGTCCTCGACGGTCTCGTCACCAATCGTGACATGCATGGGCACGCGCACGATGCCGTAGCGTTCGCAAAGCTCCGGCGTCACATCCGAACCAGACTCAACCACGATTACGTACTTGCCCATTATTATCACGACCCATCTCAACGTTGGTTTTTCAATACATGACACGCGCCGCCGCACTGTTGCGCAACGGCCTCCAAGCGCCAAAGAGACGCCGCCCCTTGCACACAACAAAGGACAGCGTCTCCCTGGAAAACTCCGTGCTTGGCTGAGATTTTACACGGTTTATAAATGAGTGTTACTTATCCCGTAAACGGTAGCTATACGCGATAAACGGTAGTTCGCTGCGGCAGCTGCAACACATTCCGCCCAGCAAGTCCAATCGTGCCCCATGCACGGTTAATGCACGAGGCGGTAGAAATTCATCGATGCCGCGCCCTCGGCGTGCAGCTCCATCGCCGGAACCGCCGGCGAATAGGTACGGCTCGTAAGTGCCGCCTCGCCGCCATTTGCAAAAATCTCGACCATCGTAGTGTCCGAAAGCACGCGCAGGTCGCGAAGCTCGCTGAGCTCGATCGACCTCTGGTCGCGCCCATAGCCTTCGTCACCCATGTCGAGGGTAAGCATCCCGTCTGCATAGCACACAAAGACACCCTTGCGGATTTCGAGCTCGACCATCTTGGCGCCCTCACAGGAAACCACAAGATCAAACAGGCGGCCCGGCTCCTCAACGGTTTCACCGCCTGTCGCGCGAACGCAGTCGCCGCGCATCCTCTCAATCTC
>CAJJVE010000125.1:0-5496 GCA_905196265.1 uncultured Collinsella sp.
GCGTACCGCGGCTTTGGCGTGTGCCAGTCCGAGTTTGCGCTTGAGAGCCTGATCGACCTGCTGGCCGAGAAGGTCGGCCTGGATCCGTGGGAGATCCGCTACCGTAACGCTATCGAGCCGGGCGAGGTTTTGCCCAACGGCCAGATTGCCGATTGCTCCACGGCGCTTAAGGAGACGCTGCTCGAGGTCAAGGATGCCTACTACGCGCATCCCGGACACGCCGGTATCGCCTGCGCCATGAAGAACGCCGGCGTGGGCGTGGGCCTGCCCGATGCCGGCCGCTGCAAGATTCGCATCGAGGATGGCCGCGCCGTGGTCTACGCCGCCACGTCCGACATCGGCCAGGGCTGTAACACCGTCTTTTTGCAAGACGTTGCCGAGGCCTGCGGTCTGCCGCTGAGCTGCATTGCCAATGGCGAGTGCTCCACCGAGAACGCTCCCGACTCCGGCACTACGTCTGGCTCGCGTCAGACGGTCGTGACCGGCGAGGCCGTGCGCGGCGCCGCCTTCCTGCTGCGCGATGCCATGGTTGGCATCGAGGCGGGCAAGCCTGCACCCGATGCTCCCGTGAGCGCGCATGGCGACGGCGTCAAGATCGAGTACGACGACGGTCGCGCCTATCAGCTGCGTGCGCAGGAGCTCGTCGCCGGCCAAGGTATGCATCCTCAGGATCCCGCGGCCGCCATCAAGGCGCTCGAGGGATGCGAGTTTGGCTACGTGTATCTGGAGCCGACCGACAAGCTGGGTGCGGATGTTCCCAACCCCAAGAGCCACATCTGCTACGGCTTTGCCACACATGTGGTCATTCTGGATGATGACGGCCGCGTGAGCGAGGTCTATGCCGCGCACGATTCCGGCAAGGTGGTCAACCCCATCTCCATCCAGGGTCAGATCGAAGGCGGCGTGCTCATGGGTATGGGCTATGCGCTTACCGAGGACTGGCCGCTCAAGGACTGCGTACCCCAGGCCAGGTACGGCACGCTCGGGCTGTTCCGTGCGCCCGAGATTCCGGATATCCATGCCATCTACGTGGAAAAGGACGAGCTGCTGCCCGTGGCATACGGCGGCAAGGGCATCGGCGAGATCGCAACGATCCCCACGGCGCCCGCCGTACAGAACGCCTATCGCGCATTCGACGGCAAGCTGCGTCCCGATCTGCCCATGGTGGATACGCCGTACAGCCGCGCCCGTCACCGTGGGTAGGGTAGGGCGCAGACGGCATTGCTGATGGGCTGTTCGCGCACAACACCAACTGTATATGCTGCACCTTTGGCCCCGGCTCCATCGCGAGCCGGGGCCTTTTGTTTGGAGCGGAAACTGCATCCCGGAATTCGGGCAATCCGGTGGTCAGGGGTTGAGCGAGCGTCGCGCTAAGGATGTCAAGCGTAAAACCTTCAATGAAAATGGCGTAAAAACTACATTGAAAGTAGCGTAAAATCAGCATTGAGAATGGCGTAATTTCGCATATCGCGTGATAGAGAGGGACGGCAGTCTATGGATGCGCCAAAGAGATTGACCCAAAAGGGATATAGGCCCCGGCTCATAGAGGAGCGCCTCGACACCCTTATGCGGGCGTTTGGCTGTGTGGAGATCAACGGCCCCAAATGGTGCGGCAAGACCTGGACGGCGCTCTCTCGCTCGGCGAGCGTCTCCAGGCTCGATGAGCCTGCGCAGCGCGCGGCGGCAGAGGTCGACCCAAGCCTGGCACTCATCGGCGATGCGCCACACCTGGTCGATGAATGGCAGGAGGTGCCCGAGGTTTGGGATGCCGCCCGGCGCTTCGTGGACGCGAGCGGCAACGAACGCGGGACACTTTTGCTCACGGGCTCGACCGCGCTCAAAAGCGAGGAGTGCAGCCATGTTCGTCATTCCGGCACGGGTAGGATCGCCCGTCTGTCAATGCGCCCCATGGCCCTGTGTGAGTCGAGCGACGGCGAGCCGCTCGTGTCACTGGCAAGCCTCTTTAAGGGCGAGGGTTTTGCCCCTCAGCGTCGCGAGAGCACGGTGGATGACGTCGCCCGCTGGTGCTGCAGGGGCGGTTGGCCTGCAAACCTTGGGCTTTCGGATGATCTTGCGCGAGAGACGGCAAGCCAGTACGTGCACTCGGTGCTCGACGTCAACGTGCTGGACGAGGGCATGTCGCCCGAGCTTGCACACGGCCTTTTGCGAGCTCTTGCCATGAACGAGAGCCAGGCTGTCACGTACAAGACGCTCATAAAGGACGCCTCGTACGGTGAGGCGGGCCCCGACGAGAGGACCATCGCTGCGTACTTGGACCTCTTCAACAGGCTCAAGCTGACCGAGGACCTGTGCGGATGGGAGCCGCCCATGCGCTCGAAGGCCCGCGTTCGCGTGCGCCCCAAGCGCTACTTCTGCGACCCGTCACTTGCGGTGGCGTTGCTGGGGGCTACCCCTGAGCGGCTGCTTGACGATATGCAAACGTTGGGGATGCTCTTTGAGAACCTCGTTCTGCGCGACGTGCGTGTGTTCCTTTCCACCTACGGCGGTGTCGACAACAATGTCCATTATTTCCGAGATGAGAAGGGCCTTGAGGTCGATCTGATCGTTGAGCACGACGGGCGCTGGGGAGCCATCGAGGTCAAGCTGAGTGATGCGAAAGCAGACGATGGAGCGAGAAATCTCAAGGCGCTGGAGAGGAAAGTGCTCTTCAATCCTGCCGCCCAGAATGCCGCGCCGGCGTTTTTGGCGGTCGTGGTTGGAAAGGGGAGCATTGCCTACACACGCGACGACGGCGTGGCGGTGATCCCCATGGCGGCACTTGGGGCGTAGTGGTTTTGCGGGCGTGCCGTGCTTCCTTTACCGAAAATCCATTTGGTAAACCAGATGCTCGCGGATAGAATAAAGTTGACGGCAGCCCAAGTGGTGAAGAGCTGGGCAGCGCCGTTGCTTGGTCAAGAGGTCAGTGCCTTAATGGCAGCGACTTGTTATGCTTCGAATGCTGCTTGAGTGCCTCGGAAAGTTCGATAAGCACCGTGAAGAGCGAGACCAAAGCAACCAAGAGCTCTACGAGCTCTGATGGGCCCGGGATGACCTCTGATTCAAGTCACCGGGCCTCAATCTTTTTTATCCATTTGAATAGAGCGGGCGACTCTCTTGGGGTCGACCGTATGGCGTGTGCCTGGCGCGCGTGGCATTGCGCCCATTTTTGTGTCCGCACGGGCGGCTACGCTTGCTGCAACGTAGCCATTCGTGGAAAGGACGGATGCCATGGCAATGGATAAGACCGGTTATGTGAGCGTTGGCGCCGAGATAGAGGACGAGATCATGCCCGACCGCGTGATCTTTAGCATTGGCTTTGGTGGTCGCCGCACCACCAAGGAATCGTGCCTGGAGGATTACAACACCGATCGTGCCCGCGTAGCCGCCGCGCTGGCGCCCTTTGGTTTGGATAGCGAATTAACGTGCTGTCGGTACACTTGTTATGCGCAGACGACGCGCAAGAGGGCGACGATTGTGGGCTACAACTACTATGCGTACGGCACGGTTACCGCGCCTGTCGATTCGACTAACTTTGCTGCCGTGTGGACCGCGCTCAATACCTGCGAATCGCATGCCGACATGAGCATTCGGTTCGAGTTAGCGGATCAGCGCGCGGCGGAAGACGCCCTGATTGCCCGTGCGGTTGAACGTGCTCGCGACAACGCGCAGGCACTTGCCGTTGCGGCGGGGTCTAAGCTGGGCGGCGTCAAGCATATCTCGTATAACAGCCGGGCAGCAGGCTATGGTCGAACATGCTGTGTTGCTGCGTGTGCTCCCGATGGAGCGTCCGGAGGCTCCGAGGAGACGGTGCTGGATCCGGAGCCCATCGAGGTCGAGTGCTCCGTCGATGTCGAGTGGTGGCTGGAGTAGGAAGCAGGTGCTGAGCGACTGAGGAGGTCAAGGCGGGCCGGTGGCATTGGTTTTGCCCACTTCCCGATGTTTATCTCAATGCACGCGACCTGCCGCTCTGGCACAGCCGATTCAGCGGAAATGCCCAGAGCGGCGGGGCTTTGTGGTGTAGCTCACGATAGGTGGCGTTGTCGGGCGGCTGTTGCTGGTCCGCCGATTGGTGGCAAAAAAGTGTCTATAGTCTTGTTTCATGAACCGAATCAGAGTCTTGTTGAAAAAGTCGGCCTTTGCCGAAACCCATGTTGATGTCATGGTGCTCATCTGTTATCGCTGCCTTGGCCACGTCGCATTTTGCATTTGATTGGCTTGGGGTAGACCTGTCCGTTCGGGAGTCTCTCATTCGGTTTGGGGCTTTTACCTCATATAATACGATGCAACGGCATAGCTATAGTTTTGGTTGCAGTTTTCGCTGCCTATGATTGTTTCTTCTGCTCGATCTTTAGTGGCTTAATGGTTTATGGAAGGTGCAACATGTTTGGTAGGCCCAAGAATGATAATTTTCAATTCGAACCCATTACTGACCCAGAGGAAATCGAGTCTAAATTCGACGCCATAAAAGACCACAAGCCTAAAGCAGCGAAAAAACTCGCTGTAATTGGTGATTTGCTCGCATCTGAGTACTTGCTAGAACCTGAGCGAGCCAATGAGATGTGGCTGTATCTGACTGATTTGAATCTAGACGGCGATTCCAAAACGGCGAAGTTTTATGTCACGCAGGTTTTCATGAAGCTTGTCGAGCGGCTTCGTGCGCGAGATGCTGCGAGTTTAATCGCGATGGACCCTGGCCGCATAGAGACTCTTGCTGAGAATTGTTATACGGGATGGACTTTATGGGATTGCGAACGCGCCCTTTTCGGCGGGTTGCTCGAGGCCGGACTATGCGCTCAAGCTGTTTCGGCCATCGAGTCTTTTCTCGATAACTTTACAAGCTTGGAAACCGACAATCCCAACGCTTTTCATACAGCTATGGTGACGGCTGAGGTTTGCCGCGCTGCTGGCTCGGAGGCTGCCGCGCTCGTACTGCAAAGGGTGCGACAGTACTCTGTTGAGATTTCAGATTTCGTCGACGCAGTCTACGCGAGCGCAGAAGGCGATGCCCGTGCTTCGTTATTTGTCGCGTTAAAGTGTAAAGAGGCTGCGACGTTCTACGACCTGCTTTGGACCACAAGGCATGAGCTTGACCCCGAAGAAGCACGGGGCCTGTGGGTCGAATACCTTGAGCAATGCGATGAGACTGATAGCCTTCCCTATGGGAGCATCTTCAACGACACGGATGATGACTCTGGCGAGTCCAAAGAGCTCTTCTACGTTGGGCTAGAAAAAGACGAAGATCGAATCCTTGAGCGCTATTTCGATAGGCCGAAGCTGTACAACCTGGAAAAGAGCGTCCTTATCGAATAGATCTTTGACGAGGATTGGTCAAGATTTACCCGCTATACAACTATGCTGCTGGCCGCAGGTCAAGACCATGCACCCGACCAACAGCTGATTTATACCTTGAATAAGTTCATGGACGCCTGCTTCTATGACGAGGGACGAGACACGACCGATGACTTCGGGAGAAGCTACAGGGATGCCATGTGTACC
>CAJJVE010000126.1:0-5493 GCA_905196265.1 uncultured Collinsella sp.
TCGACGCGCTCAAGAGCCGTCTGAACTAGCATCCGAAAACGGAGATTCAAATACCCATGATTGCAAAGACCATTCGCACCTGTTTTCCGATCGCTGCGGCTGCCGTTTCCGACAAGGCCGAGGAGATCAACAAGCTCAACGTCTTCCCCGTACCCGACGGCGACACCGGCACCAACATGTCGCTCACGCTCGCCTCGGTGACCAAGGAGCTTTCCGCCCTTCCCGCCGATGCCGATATGGAGGCCATTGCCGGCGCCATCACCCACGGCTCCCTGATGGGTGCCCGCGGCAACTCCGGCGTCATCACCTCGCAGATCCTGCGTGGCGTGGCCGAGGGTCTCGTTTCTGCCGATGAGCCTATCACGTCCGCCAACATCGCCTTCGCCTTCCGTCGCGCCGTCAAGGTCGCCTTCCAGGCCGTCCGCAAGCCCATCGAGGGCACGATCCTCACGGTGCTGCGCGATGTCTCGACCAAGGCCGACGAGTGCGAAAAGAAGAAGTTCTCGGCCGAGGACGCGCTCGACGCCATCGTCGTCGAGGCCTACCAGTCCGTCGCTCGCACGCCCGACCTGCTGCCCGTTCTGAAGGAGAACGGCGTGGTCGACTCCGGCGCCTTTGGCTTTGCCATCTTCCTGGAGAACTTTGTTGCCGCCGCGCTTGGCCGCAGCACCGTTGTCGAGGATTTCTCCGCCACGTTTGATTCTGCCGGCTCTGCCCGCGACGCGGCCCTTGGTCGCGTTGAGATCGAGGCCAACGACGACTGGGAGGGCTCGGAGTTCCGCTACTGCAACGAGTTTCTCTTTAAGGCCGACGCCCCGTTTGACGAGGACGAGTGCCTTAAGTTCCTGGGCTCCATGGGCGACTGCGAGCTGCTCGTGGGTGCCTACCCCGACTACAAGATCCACGTGCACTCCAACACCCCCAACCTGGTGCTCGAGCACATGCTGCAGCTCGGTCAGATCTACGAGGTCTTTATCCACAACATGGAGATGGAGGCCCACGACCGTACCGCCAAGATTCATGAGGACCAGGAGAAGGCCGCCGAGCCCGCCAAGGCGTTGGGCTTTGTCGCCGTTGCCGCTGGTTCGGGCGAGGCCGACATCCTCAAGTCCCTCGGCGTTGACGTGATCGTCTCGGGTGGCCAGACCATGAACCCCTCGACCGCCGACCTGCTGGGCGCGGTGGACCAGGTCAACGCGACCTCGGTCATTATCCTGCCCAATAACGGCAACATCCGCATGGCTGCCGAGGCCGCCGCCTCTGCCTGCACCGACAAGAAGGTCGCCGTCGTTCCCACCAAGACTGTCCCGCAGGCGTTCTCCGCGCTGTTCGCGGTCCTGCCCGATTCCGAGCTCGAGGACGCCGTCGCCGCCATGGTCGACGCCATCAGCGAGGTCCGCGATGGCGAGGTCACCCGTGCCGTGCGCGATTCCAGCGCCTCTGATGGTTCTCCGATTCACTCCGGTGATGTCATGGGTATCATCGCCGGCTCCATCGACGTGGTCGGCTCCGACGTGAAGCAGGTCACGCTCGACTGTATCAACCGCATGCAGGAGGAAGAGGAGGGCGACGCGCTGACGATTCTGGCCGGCGAGGAGCTGTCCGATGAAGCCTTCCAGGAGATCGTCGACGCCATTGAGGAGGCTCAGCCCGACCTGGAGATCGATGCCCATCGTGGCGAGCAGCCGCTCTATCCTGTGATCTTCTCGATCGAGTAGGCATCTGCCCATGTCCGAGCTGTGCTCCGTGCCGCGCGTCTCGGAGCGCTTTGCCCAGAGCAATGCGCTTGACGAGGATATCGCGCGACTCAAATATGTTTCGGGTAAACGTGAGGAGGCCCTTCGCCGTCTGGGAATTCAGACGGTGGGGGACCTCCTTCTCCATATCCCTCATCGATACCTGGACTTTACACGCTCCTGGTCCATCGAGATGGCTCCCATCGGTACTGTGTGCACGATAGTCGCCACGGTCGATCGTATCGTTCAAAAACAGCCCCGTCCGCGTATGCAGGTGACCGAGATCTCGCTGGTGGACGAGACGGGCGTGCTGCAAGTCGCCTTTTTCCGTCAGCCCTGGATTGCCCAGCAGTTTAAGCAGGGCGACCGCCTGGCCGTGATGGGTAAGGTCGAGTTTGCCTACGGCTTTAAACAGATGGCCTCGCCGCATTTCGAAAAGCTCGAGGGCGGGCGCGCCGCGGGCACTATCCTGCCGGTCCATTACGTGAGCGATGGCGTGAGCCAGGCGTGGATGCGCCGCATCGTAAGCGGCGCGCTCGAGGTCGTCAGCAATCCCTTCGACCCGATTCCTGCGCGCTTACGCGTCAAGCGCCGCCTGATGAGCAATGCCCGCGCGTTGCGCTCGATCCACTTTCCTTCGAGTATGGCCGAGCGCGATATCGCGCGCCGGCGTCTTGCCTACGAGGAGTGTCTCTGCTTGCAGCTCGCACTGCGTCTGCGCAACGATGGCGGCTTGGTCGAGGTGGTTCCCTACGCCCACGTCGCGGGCGAGCACTTGGCCGCGCTTAGGCAGGCCCTGCCGTTTTTGCTGAGCGACGAGCAGGAGGCCGCGTTCCAAGACATCCTGCGCGACATGTGCGATGGCGAACGCGTGATGAATCGCCTGCTGCTGGGCGACGTCGGTACCGGCAAGACGGCCGTCGCCGCCTGCGCGCTGGCCGTCGCGGCCGATTCGGGTACTCAGTCCTGCGTTATGGCGCCTACGGGCGTGCTGGCGCGCCAATATGCCGATAAGACCGGCCCCTTGCTCTCGCAGGCTGGCATGTCCTGGGCGCTCCTGACGGGTGCCACGCCGGCGGCCGAGCGCGAGCAGATCCATGCGCAGTTGGAATCGGGCGAACTCGACGTCCTCTTTGGTACCCACGCGGTCCTTTCGGATGACGTGGCGTTTAAGCATCTGTCGCTTGTCGTCATCGACGAGCAGCACCGCTTTGGTGTGGGCCAGCGCAATGCCCTGCGTGCCAAGGGCCCGGGTGCCGACCTGCTCGTTATGACGGCGACGCCGATTCCGCGCACGTTGGCGCTCTCGGTCTACGGCGACCTTGACACGAGCATCATCCGCCATCGGCCTGTTCCGGGGGCGGGCGTTACGACGCGCGTGCTCACCGAGTCGAGCCGCGACCTGGCCTACGGCGCCATTCGCGAGGCGCATGAAAAGGGCCAGCAGGCTTACGTGATCTGCCCGCTTGTGGAGCCGAGCGATTCGGCCGATGAGCTGGAAGACGTACCCGGTATTGCCCGTGACGACGAGGGCCGCGTGACCGTCCCCGTGCCGCTGCACGATACGGCAACCGAGCTCGACCGCCTGCGCCTGGCGTTGCCGGGACTTACCATCGAGCGCCTTCACGGCCGCATGCCGGCGGGGGAGAAGGATCGCGTGATCGATGCCTTCAAGCGCGGCGAGATCGATGTGCTCGTCTCGACCACGGTGGTCGAGGTGGGCGTCGACGTGCCCAACGCCACCGTCATGGTCATCGAGAACGGTGAGCGCTTTGGCTTGGCGGCCCTGCACCAGCTGCGCGGTCGCGTGGGCCGCGGCAGCGTGTCGGGCACCTGCCTGGTCATGACGCACTCCAAGGGCAACGGCGGCGCTTCGGCGGCACAAGACCGTCTCCAGTCGCTCGAAAAGACCTCGGACGGCTTTACGCTCGCCCAGATGGACCTGCGCCTGCGCCACGAGGGCGAGATCCTGGGGTATCGCCAGCATGGCGGCGTGACCCTGCGCTATGTGGACCTGGACGCCGACGAGGATCTTATCGAATGGGCTCATTTGGACGCGGTCGAGCTCTTGCGGTATGCTTGCAACCTTGACTCCGTGGCGACGCGCCCCTTGCGCGATGCGGTCGCCACGCGCTATCGACATATCTTTAAGGAGGTCAGCGGAGGATGAGAATCATCGGCGGTGAATGGCGCGGCCGTAAGATCGAAGAGCCGCGCGGGCGCGATGTCACCCGTCCCACGACCGATCGCGTGCGCGAGGCATGTGCATCCATGGTCATGTCAGCGTTCGATTTCGATTTGGACGAGGTCCGCGTGCTGGATGCCTTTGGCGGCTCCGGTGCCCTGGGAATCGAGATGCTCTCGCGTGGCGCCCGCTCGCTCACCACGTTTGAGATCGATCGCAATGCCGCCCGTCTGATCACCAAGAATATTGAGTCGCTGTGCCGCGACCGCTCGCGTTGGCGTGTCGTTACCGGCGATGTTCTGGCGAGTGCCTCGCGCGGTCGCGTGCCGGGCGGCCCCTTCGATCTGGTTTTGCTCGATCCGCCGTATGCTTTTGGCGCCGAGCCGGTCGAGGAGCTGCTGCAGAATCTTTCCCAGCAGGGATTGCTGGCACCCGGAGCCTTTGCCCTGTTTGAGCATGCCGCATCCGATGCGGGCGCTCATCCAGCTGGTTTTGAGACCGTGCGGGAGAAGCGTTACGGCATTACCTCGGTTGACTTGCTGCGCTGGGCGGCCGAGGGCGAGAACGGCCATGCTGACGAGAACGAAAATGACGAGGATGCGCCTTCGGAGGACGCCCATGAATGACACCATCAACCGCGTGATCGTCCCAGGCACCTTCGATCCCATCACCTTTGGCCACATAGATGTGATTCGCCGTGCCCGCCGCATCTTTCCCAGCGTGATTGTCGCCGTGGCCGAATCGCAGGGTAAAAACGGCGTGGGTACCACCTTTATGCTCGACGAGCGCGTGGCCCTGGCCCGCGAGGCCCTCGGCGATTTGGACGGCATCGAGGTACTGCCCTTCACCGGTCTGCTGGTCGACTTTGCACGTGAACAGGGGGCAGGTGCCGTCGTTAAGGGCCTGCGCGCCATGACCGACTTTGAATACGAGCTGCAGCAGGCCGACCTCAACTACCGCCTGGATAACGAGCTGGAGTCCATCTTTGTCATGAGTGCTCCGCAGTACGGCTACATCTCGAGTTCGGTGGTGCGCCAGATTGCTTCGCTTGGCAGCGATGTTTCCAATTTTGTTCCGTCCAACGTGGTCGAGGCGCTCAAACATCGCTTTTCGTGACGTTTTTTATTGCCTGGTGGCATGTGGTAAACTAGCACGATGACATGTTACCTATGAAAGGAGACCGGATGCCGGGCGAGAATTTTCCTGGCGACAGGATCGTGAGTCTTGTCGACGAGCTCGAGGGGCTCATCGAAGAGGCTAAGACGCCGTTCGGCAAGAACGCCCAGATGAAGGTTATCGACGCCGACGTCTTCTTTAATATCCTCGATGAGATCCGCATGAGCTATCCCGAGGAGTGGCAGAAGTCCCGCCGTATCCTCAAAGAGCGCGAGGAGCTTATGGCTTCCGCCGCCGCTCAGGCTGATTCCATCATTGCCGATGCTCAGCAGCAGGCGCTCACCATTGCCGGTGAGCAGGAGATCGTCCGCTTAGCACAGCAGCAAGCCGACGACATCCGCGACCGTGCCCAGCAGTACGAGCGCGAGACGCGCTATGCCGCCGAGGATTACGCCG